>JAGRJB010000063.1 GCA_020442965.1 Pseudomonadales bacterium | reverse complement strand
CGGCGATCACCGGCGGCTACGTCGCACTCGCCGATGCGTGCGATGCGCTCACGAAGCGCGGCGCGCTCCAGGAGTCACCGCTGCACGGCCAGGTGGCTGCCGTGTCGGTCGGCATCGTGGGCGGCGCGCCGGTGCTCGATCTCGATTATCGCGAGGATTCCGAAGCCGAGACGGACATGAACGTCGTGATGAACAACGGCGGTGCGTTCATCGAGATCCAAGGCACCGCCGAGGGTCACGCCTTCCGTCGCGATGAGCTGGACCGATTGCTGAATCTGGCAGCGAATGGTATCGACGAGCTGTTCGCGCTGCAGATTCAGGCGCGCGCGCGCGGGTGAGCTCAGCGGCTGCGCGCGTGGTGCTCGCGAGCGGCAATCGCGGCAAGTTGCGCGAGCTGTCCGCATTGTTAGCGCCGCTCGGCCTGTCGATCTTGCCGCAGAATGACTTCGGTATCGAATCGCCACCCGAGACGGGCAGCACCTTCGTCGAGAACGCGCTCATCAAGGCGCGTCATGCCGCGACCCGCACCTCGCTTGCGGCGCTCGCCGACGATTCAGGTCTCGAAGTGGACGCGCTCGGCGGCTTGCCGGGTGTTCGTTCGGCCCGCTATGCGGGCGAACACGCCACCGATCGCGACAATCTCGAGAAACTGCTCCACGCACTCGCTGCGGTCGATCGGGGCGAGCGGACGGCACGCTACCAATGCGCAATGGTGTTCGTGAGCTCGCCCGATGATCCTGCGCCGCTGATCGCGGCAGCGAGCTGGGAGGGCACTCTCGTCGCGGCGCCGCGTGGTACCGGTGGCTTTGGCTACGATCCGATATTTGTGCCGCTCGGCGAGACACTGACGGTCGCCGAAATGCCGGCGGAGCGCAAGAACGCACTGAGTCATCGCGGCCGGGCACTCGCGAAGTTGCGCGCGGCACTAACCACCCGACTGGCCGGCAGATGATGGCGACGGTTGCGGTGCCATGCTGATTACCCCGCCGCTGGCACTCTATGTTCACTTCCCATGGTGCGTGCAGAAGTGTCCGTATTGCGACTTCAATTCCCACGCACTGCGCGGTGAGTTGCCCGCTGATCAGTACATCGATGCGCTGATCGCCGATCTGGACGCGCAAGCACTCGCCGCGCCGAACCGACCGCTCGTTAGCATCTTTCTCGGCGGTGGCACGCCGAGTCTTTTTCCACCAGCATCGCTCGCCCGGTTGTTCGCGGCAATCCGCGGCCGCTTCGCCCTCGATCCGCAGATCGAGCTCACCCTCGAGGCCAATCCAGGCACGATCGAACGCGGGCGATTCGCCGCTTATCGCGCGGTCGGCGTAACCCGGGTTTCACTCGGCGCGCAGAGCTTCAACGCCGGGAAATTGGCCGTGCTCGGTCGCATCCATAGCCCCGCGGACACGCGTCGCGCGGCGGCAGAGCTGCACGCCGCGGGTCTTGATAACTTCAACCTGGACTTGATGTACGGCCTGCCCGACCAGTCTGTCGACGACGCGGAAGACGATGTCCGCAGCGCCTTGCAGCTGCAGCCAGCGCATCTCTCGCACTATCAACTAACACTCGAGCCAGGGACCGTGTTCGCGGCGCGACCGCCGAGTCTGCCAACCGACGAGACGATCGAGACGATGCTGGAGCGCTGCCAGGCGCGGCTTGGCGACGCGGGTTTCGAGCGCTACGAGGTATCGGCCTACGCACGACGCGATCGTGCGTGTCGCCACAATCTCAACTACTGGCAGTTTGGTGATTACCTCGGGATCGGCGCCGGCGCGCACGGCAAGCTCACCGACACCGAACGTGGCGTCATTCGGCGTACGCGTCAGCAGCGCGACCCACGGCGCTACCTGAAATCGGGTATTGCAGGACTGACGGTCGAGGAGGTCCCCGTCGAGCAACGGCCGTTCGAGTTCATGCTGAATGCGCTGCGCTGCGTCGGCGGCTTTGAACGCGACGCGTTCGAGTCACGCACGGGGCTCGACTTCAAGTCGATCGAGCCGACGCTGCAGGCGTTGCGCGCGCGCGGGCTGTTGATGGCCGTCTCTGGCGCGCCAGAGACGGCAAATTGGCGTGCAACAGAACGCGGATTTCGCTTTCTAAACGAGGTGTTGCTGGATTTTCTTCCCGCGAGTGGGAGGACTTTGGAGTCCCGTGGGTTGCAATTTGCCGCCCCATCCGCCGATTTATTAACAGCTGTAGGTCGGATCCGACGAGAATGAGGCGATTACGTGACATAAGCACTATGGCACGGCAAATAGTGTTCATAACTCATTGATTCGATAGATTTTTGCCAACTGGTCGTTTTTTGACCAATTCAATAGAATTGCGCAGATTTCGCGATATCGACGGGGCGAGGGCGAGTTTGCCCACAGACTTATCCCCAATTTCTGTGGATAAGGCGGCACTGCTCGCCTGCTTGCAGTAGCGGCAATTGGCCATATATAGTTCGCGCCCTTTTTGTGCAGGCGCGAATCTTCGCTTCCTGCGGCAAATTAGTGCGTGCGACTGAGCGAGATGCCCAATGAAAGCCGAGATACATCCTGCCTATAAAGAGATCAACGTGACCTGCACTTGCGGCAACACGTTCAAGACTCGTTCGACGCTCACGGAAGACCTGAGTGTGGAAGTCTGCGCGAGCTGCCATCCGTTCTATACGGGCAAGCAGAAAATCGTCGACACCGCCGGTCGAGTCGACAAGTTCCGCAAGCGGTACGCGACGCAGGCGAGCTCCGCCACCAAGTAAATTGCCGGCTCACGCTTTGGGTCCGGGCGTGCTGCTGCAACTTCGATCGCGGGCGGGAGTCTCACCTCTCGGCGCCGCAGCAATTATGATGATGACCGTGTGTCGCATTGGCGCGCGCGCTCGAGCCGCTGACGCTGCGCGTGGAGTACCACCTATGACGTCTCGAATTGCTGCCGCTTTGCTGCTGGTCGTCACGCTGGCTCTTGGCGGTTGCGCGACCAACCCGGTCTCGGGCAAGTCCGATGTCGTCATGTCGTCGATGTCGGGAGAGCGCGAGCGCGTTCGGAAACAGCACGATGAAATTGTCAAGGTTTTAGGCCTATACGAAGATCAGGCAATCCAGGACTACGTCAACGAACTCGGCCAGCGCGTCGCGCGCGTCAGCCATCTCCCCGGAGAAGAATACCGCTTCTATGTGATCGATGATGCGGGCATCAATGCGTTCACTACCGGTTGCTGCAACGTCTACGTCAATCGCGGATTGTTGATCAATCTCAATTCTGAAGCGGAACTGATCACGGTGCTGGGTCACGAGATCGGTCACATTACGGCGCGACATCCGGCACGTCGCCAGACCCGCGGCCTGTTAGCAAGTTTGGGAACCGTGGCGGCGACGGTTCTCACGGGTTCGAATGCGGTCGGGCAATTGGCGAACATCGGCGCGGCCGCGTGGGTGCAAGGCTATGGTCGCGAGAATGAGATGGAAGCCGATCGGCTCGGACTCGAGTACGCGGCCAAGGCGGGCTACGAACCTGAAGCGATGGAGCGCACCTTCGAGGTGTTCAAGGCTGGCGAACGGTTCGAGCGCGAGCGCGCGCGGCTAGAGGGCCGCGAGCCCCAGATCTACCATGGCATTTTTTCATCGCATCCTACGCCCGATGCGCGCGTGATCCAGGCCGCGAAGGGTGCCGCGAACGTGACGTCTGCTCCCGTCGGCGGGTGGATTGTCAATCACGACGAGTATCTGCGGCACATCGACGGCATGGCCTATGGCTCGAGCAAGGCGCAAGGCATCGTGCGGGACAATCGCTTCTATCACGCCGACCTCGGTATCACGATGGCGTTCCCGCGGGGTTGGACGGTCGAAAACGAGCGTACACGACTGCTCGCCTACACACCGAACAAGGATGCCATTCTGCAAGTGATCGCCGACGCGCGACCCGAGAAGCAGGGGCCGCGGGAGTTTTTGCTGGAGAAACTACGCGGCAATTCGCTGGTTGGCGGCGAGGCCATTACCGCCAATGGCAATGAAGGCTATTCGGTGCTGACTCGCACGGGTTCGCCCCTCGACAACGGCGCGGGGCCGGTGCGTTGGACGGTCATCTATCTGGGCAAGTCCGCGTACGTGGTCGCCGGCGCGAGTCGAGCGTCGGCCAATGGACGTCCGGAAGCCGACGGACTGATCACGTCGGTTGCACAGACGTTGCGGGCACTGAAGCCATCCGAGTTTCCGCTGGCCGAACCCTATCGACTGAAGATCGTCAAAGCGACCGACAAGACCCAGCTCGAGAGTTACGTCAAGGACATGCCCGAGGACAAGTATCAGCTCGAAACGCTCGAGTTGATCAATGGTCTGTACCCGAAGAAGTCGGTCACACCCGGCCAGCTCTTCAAGATCGTGCAGTAGTTGCCGCTCCACGAACACGAGACCAGTTGTGACACCGCGAGTGCGCCATGGTTTCTTGATTCCGGCCGCTGAGCCTGTCAGGCTCGCCCAGTTACATTCAAGTATCTAGTCAGAAACAGAGCTATGGCCGACAAGAATTTCGAACTGATCGATCCTTCCAGTGGCAAGAAATCTCGGCTCCCAGTGCTCGAAGGCACCATCGGACCGGCCGTACTCGATATCGCAGGTATCAACAAGGATCACGGTGTGTTCACCTTCGATCCTGGCTTTGGTGTCACCGCGTCAACTGAGAGCAAGATCACATACATTGACGGTGACGCCGGCATTCTGTTGCATCGCGGCTACCCGATCGAGCAATTGGCCGACAAGAGCAGCTTCACGGAAGTAGCCTACCTGCTGTTATACGGTGAACTTCCGAGCGCCACGCAGCTGCAGGAATTTCGCGGCAGCATCGGTCACCACACGATGATCAACGAATCCTTGCTGCGCTTCTTTGGCGGCTTCCACCACAACGCGCATCCGATGGCCATGGTGTCGGCCGTCGTTGCATCGATGTCAGCGTTCTATCACGACACGATGGACATCCATAACCCGCGGCATCGCGAGATTTTTGCGCACCGGGTCATCGCCAAGATACCGACTATCGCGGCCGCGGCGTACAAACACTCCCTGGGACAGCCCTATATCTATCCGCGCAACGATCTCGGTTACTGCGCCAATCTTTTGCACATGTTTTTCGCCGTGCCGTGCGAACGCTACGACGTGGACCCCGACGCCGCTGCGGCGCTCGACTTGTTATTCGTGCTGCACGCCGATCACGAGCAGAACGCGAGCACCTCCACGGTGCGGCTCGCGGGGTCAACCGGTGCGAATCCTTATGCTGCGATTTCGGCGGGCGTCTCGGCACTATGGGGCCCGGCGCACGGCGGTGCGAACGAGGCAGTGCTCGACATGCTCGAGCAGATCG
>JAGRJB010000062.1 GCA_020442965.1 Pseudomonadales bacterium | reverse complement strand
CGTACGCCGCTTGCAGCTCGCTGCGCACTTGTGTGGTCAAGCCACTGGTGCCGAGTATCCAGGGCATATCGGGAAAGACCAGGCCATCGAGGTCATCGCCGCCGCGTAGTGTCGGATCGTACGCGTCCGAAAGCGTGTAGGTAGGAATGTCGCCGGCCATATAGAACTTGAGTTGTGGGCGCAGCAAACGCGCCGTCGCCGCCGGACTCGGCGCAAAGATGAACTGTACGTCCGGTCGCTGGCGCGGCTCGAACTCCAGTTTCTGGCCAACGATATTTTGCAGTCGGCGATGACGCGCGATACTGTCGTTGATGCGCATGACATCCTTGATGCTAGGCCCGAAGTCGTTGGCGCCGGAATCGAAGGTAGCAGTGCCAATGACTTGCCCCCCCGCGCTCGTCAGTTCTTCGCTGAATGCGGTCGCGACGCGCGATCCCCAGTCGCCCTCGGGCGCGAGCACCACGCCACGTCGCATACCGCGGCTAACGAGCCGTCGCGCCACCGCACGCGCTTCGTCTTCGGGCGAGAGGGCGAATTGGTAGAATTGTGACGGTGCTGGTTGCTGGCTTGGCAGGAAATTGAGTGCCAACGTGGGCGGTCGATCGGCGGGGTAAGCGGCAGCTGCCGCCACGGCTTCGCGCGTCAAAGGCCCCACCACGAACGTGGCACCTGCTGCGCGCGCTTGCGCGATCAGATCCGCGGCCGTGACGCCGTTGGTGTCATAGACGCGTATTGTGGGTCGTTCGGCCTCCGGCAACTGATAGTACGCGGCGAGGAAGCCCTCTCTTATCCTGATCGCGGCGCCTGCAGCCGGCCCGGTGATCGGAAGCAATAACGCCACGTGTGCCGATGCCGGCAAACCACCGGCCAGCGGCTCACCGATTGTCGGTTCGCCGGCGAGCGCTTCAAGGGCCGGGTGATTTGGGTAGCGCGTACGAAATGCGGCGATGCGGGTCGCGCCCACCGCGGGATTGCGGGCGTTTTCCGCCGCAGCGATACCGGCATCCAACCAGCCGCGCACCAGTGCGTCTGATCCGGCGGGCGCTTCCAGCGGTAGCCCGCGTGCCCGCGCGTCGCGCAGTTGTGCCAGAAATTCGCTGCGGCTTCTGGTGCGTTCCGCGCCGGCGAGCAGTCGCTCGCGCGCGGTCTGGGCCTCCACGGCTGGAACGAGGCGGTTGGTCGCGAGCGCGATGCGTTGCCGCTGTTGCCAGTATCGCGCGGCGCCCGCCGCTCTTGCCGGTACCGGTATGGCTTCGATCTGCCGCCATGCTTCGTCGCCGCGGTTACGCGCCAGCGCGACACCGCTACGCAACAGCTGCTGCTCGAGCGCTTGCTGCTGCGACAGGTTGGTCGGCATCGACCCGAGTGCGCGCTCCGCCTCACCTGGCTTGTGCGCGTCGAGCCATGCACCGACGGCCAGTAGCAGGAATTGCGCCCGATCGGTTCCAGCGGCCTCATCAGCGAGCTCTTCATAGACCCGCGCAGCCTGCACATGATTGCCCGCCGTCGCATAGGCTTGCGCGCGATCGACGGACGGAGGTGTGCGGCGGGTGGTCAGGCTCGGGCAGGCGGCCAGTGCCGCACAGACGACTATCAGCAGCGCCGTGCGCGCAAGATGCAAACCATTCATGACTCGACTAGCCTTCCTTGCTCGCGGGCGACGTACCGGAAGTGCCCTTTGGAGGAATTATAGTGCCTGACGCGCTTGGTCGCCTTGCTGTCGTGTCTACGCCGATCGGAAATCTAGGCGACTTGTCGACGCGTGCACGCGACGAACTCGCTGCAGCCGATGTGATTGCTGCGGAAGATACGCGTCGGACGGGGCAGCTGCTCACGACTCTGGGCCTATCGCGGCCGCTGGCCTCCTTGCACGAGCATAATGAAAGAGAACGGATTCCCGAGTTGCTCGCGCGCATGCTTCAGGGTGCGCGCGTCGCGCTGGTCAGTGACGCGGGTACGCCGCTCCTGTCGGATCCGGGCTTCGAACTCGTGCGTCAGACCGCTGCGGCTGGCATCGCGGTGATCGCCGTGCCGGGGCCGTCCGCCATTACGGCCGCGCTCAGTATCGCGGGCCTGCCGACCGAACGCTTCTCATTCGAAGGGTTCTTGCCCGCACGCCTGGCGGAGCGACGCTCGCGTTTGGCGGTGCTCGCGCAGGAACCGCGCACGCTGGTTTTCTTCGAGGCCCCGCATCGGATCGTCGAGACATTGGACGACTGCAGCGCCGCATTCGGACCGCTGCGCCGGGCAGCCGTCGCGCGTGAGCTCACCAAGGTGTTCGAAACGGTTTACCGCGGGAGCCTGGCCGATCTGGTCGCGATGGCGGCAGCCGACGCCAATTTTGCGCGCGGCGAAATCACGGTGGTCGTCGCGGGAGCGCCCGTGCTCACCGATGACGCCCGCGTGGCCGATGAGCTGCGCAGTACGCTGAGCGTGTTGTTAGCTGAGATGAGTGCGAGCAAGGCGGCGGCACTCGCCGCGAGACTGACCGGCGCCAAGCGCAACGATGCTTACGCGCTGGCGCTGGTGCTAGCGGAGGAGGCAACGAGAACTCGCGATTTGGAACGCCAATAGAGCTGGCAACTCGCGCCGTCGCGCGCTATTGTTGCGGCAGGAGTCGGCCGGACAGTCGCCGCGCGTCAGTTTCGTAAGAGGCTGCGCGGGGAGGAAAGTCCGGGCTCCGGTGGACAGGGTGCCAGGTAACGCCTGGGCGGCGTAAGCCGACGGAAAGTGCAACAGAAAGATACCGCCGGCGCTCGCAAGAGCGCGGGTAAGGGTGAAATGGTGCGGTAAGAGCGCACCGCGCCGGTGGCAACATTCGGCGGCACGGCAAACCCCACCCGGAGCAAGGCCAAATAGGGAAGTCGTGGCTCGCAAGAGCTACAGCGCGTGTCCCCGCGTGCTTCCGGGTAGGCCGCTCGAGGTTGTCGGTGACGGCAATCCTAGAGGAATGACTGTTCAAGACAGAACCCGGCTTACAGGTCGGCTCCTGACTTTTTGTTCTTTGCTGTTGGGGTGAGAGAAGATTGGCGGGGAGGCGCCCACACTGGAGTTGACCCGGTTTGATGGACAGTTCATGTTCACAAAGAGAGGATCAACTCATGGGTCAAAAGGTCAAGCGATACACGCCGGAGTTTCGGCGTCAGATGGTCGAGCTGCATCGCACGGGGCGGACGTTTGCCGAGCTGGCGGCGCAGTTCGGCTGTACGAGCTGGTCGATCCGACACTGGGTCAAGCAGGCGGATCGGGATCGCGGCAAAGGCGACGGTGGCCTGACGAGTGCGGAGCGCGAAGAGCTAACACGCCTGCGACGTGAGAACCGCAAGCTGCTGCAGGAACGGGACATCCTGTCAAAAGCCGCGGCCTGGTTTGCGAACGAGAAGCCCGCGACACCGAAGCGCTCTTCGGATTCGTGAAGGCGAACCAGGCCACCCAACCGGTACGGGTCATGTGCCGATTGCTTCGAGTGTCTGCCAGTGGGTTCTATGCTTGGCGGGATCGACCGATGTCGGCCCGTCGACGGGCCGACATCGGTTTGAGTGCGAGGATCCATGAGATCTATCGGCGCTCCAAAGGCCGCTACGGATCGCCGAACATCCACGCCGAACTGAAGGACGATCACGATGTGCATGTCGGGCGCAAGCGCGTGGCGCGATTGATGAGGGAAAATAGCCTCAAAAGCATTGTGGCGCCGAGCTATGTCGTGACGACAACGGCGGACAGTTTTGCCACGGCGAATGACGATTTGGTTAACCGGTGCTTCAAGGCCGATGGCCCAAATCAGCTGTGGGTCGCGGATGCCACGTACATACCGACCTGGGCCGGAACGATCTATCTGGCCATCGTGCTGGATGTGTGGTCTCACAAGATCGTCGGCTGGGCGATTGCAGATCATTTGCGCACCGAGCTGATGTTGGATGCGCTAAACACGGCGTTAGCACAGCGCCGACCGGAGAAGGTCATCCATCATTCGGACCACGGGTGCCAGTATACGAGCTACGCCTTTGGCAAACGCTGCCAGGAAATGAATGTGATGCCATCCATGGGCACAGTGGGTGACGCCTACGACAACGCCATGGCCGAGAGCGTGTTTGCTTCGCTGGAGAAGGAACTGCTCAAGCACCGGCGGTTCAAGTCGAAAACAGAGGCTAGAATGGCTCTGTTCGAATGGATCGAGGGTTGGTACAACCCGCACCGGCGCCATTCGTCGATCGGCCGCTTGTCACCAAACAATTTCGAGAGCAAAGTACTAACAGGACAGGGAGTGAGAATTTAGAAAACCACCCGTCCACGAAAGCGGGTCAACTCCACTGACAGATCAACACGCGGCCGCTGATCGCTGGCGTTAGGTCGCCCATCCAGATCTTGGCTGTATCTCAACTATGAAGGAGAACCCATGACCGAAAGGAAGGCTGTGCTTCTCGTTGGCTGGCATCCAGATGTCGTCGACTACCGCAAGTGGTCTGGGCTTACCCGCGAGAAGCTGCTTGCGGGGCTTGAAGGTGACCGAGCGAAACTGGAGGCGCTCGGCTACGACGCTGAGCTTGGCCTGATCAAGAGCTCTGAATCGGCCGCCGATTCGCTCAAGGCGCTTCTGGCAGCGAAGCCACGCGATTGCGTTCTAATTGGCGCCGGGGTGCGCACGATCCCGGAATACCTACATCTCTTTGAAGCCTTGGTAAACACGTTCCATGAGTCTGCACCAAAGGCAAGGCTTTGCTTCAACAGTGGTCCGTTCGACTCTGTTGATGCAGTGCAAAGATGGGTCAAGCCCAGCTGACCTGCTGGTCGATCTTCGGTCCAGCTAGAACTTTTGGAAGATGGTTCTTCGGGAAGCGAGGAAACCATGAAGAGGACGAGATTTTCGGAACAGCAGATAGTGCAGATTCTGCGCGAGGCGGACCAGACGCCGGTATCAGAAGTGGCCGAGAGGCAGGGCGTGAGCGATGCCACGATCTATGCGTGGCGCAAGCGGTTCGGGCAGCTCGAGGCGGTCGATGTAGGGCGGCTGCGGCAGTTGGAGAGCGAGAACAGTCGGCTCAAGAAATTGGTCGCGGAGCGGGATCTGGACATTGAGATCCTGAAGGAAGTTGCCGCAAAAAATGATGAGCGCGCGGGTTCGTCGCCAACAGATCGCCTACGTGTGTCAACGGGGTCGATCGGTGCGACGAGCGTGCGCGCTGTTGAGCGTGGCGCGATCCACGGTGAGCTATCAGCCACGGCTGCCACCGCGAGACGCAGCGGCGACGCGTCGCGGCCTCGCGCCCACGGCGGTTGCCGGCAACGGCCCCGAGTTCGTCTCAAGAGCGGTGTTGCGATGGCTGCACGCTGCTAACATCAACACCGTGCACTTCGACCCCGGCAAACCCTGGCCGAATGGGGCCAACGAGTCGTTCAACGGCAAGTTCCGCGACGAGTGCCTGTCGACGGCGTGTTCTGTCTGGGATAGGAATTTTCTTTTGGGGGTTGCTTGGTGGAGTGGCCAAGCTAAATAGGGCCAAGAAATCGGCGGATTTCGAAAAGTAGACAGAAGGTGTGGGAACGCGCTATGAAGACGCGTTCCTGAAGGCTGATACATGCCGAATGAGATGAGCAAGCTGTCCGAACAAGAAGGAGGGCCACGGGAGGAGCGGGTGCCAGACGTGGCTCCTGCACCAGATCCCTCTAGCACTGGGCGAGCGTTCTTGCGCTTGTCGTTCTGGCAAACAGTCTTGTCTGTGGTGGGTACATTCATTGCACTCGTGGCACTCTATGCGGCATTGACGGAGTCCAGCGCGGTGCGTCAGCAAACGTCTGCGGCTGTTTGGCCTTTCGTTCAAGTATCCACTGCAGACTTTGATTCGGGCGACACGGCTGGCTTTACACTCTCGTTCACAAATGCCGGAGTCGGGCCGGCGCTCGTACGATCGGTACGTGTCGTTATCGATGGTGAGCCGGTGTCTGATTGGGATGACGCGGTCACACGTCTTGGCGGGACTCTCAATGATCAGATCGGACGCAATTCCATCAGCGACAGCGTGCTCCGGCCCGGGCAGAAGATTGACTTGATACATGTTAGCAGCCCCGCCCTCGCGCGGGCGTTCCAGGCCGCGATTCGCAACCCGGGCACATCCATCTCGTACTGCTACTGCTCCATCTTTGGTGACTGCTGGCTGGCAGATAGCCGACACCGAGCCCTGAATCCAGAGTCAGTGGAAGTGTGCCCGGACTTCGGTGACGCAAAATTTCGAAATTAGTGCCAACAAGAAAGTGGTACATAGCTGCATTTCTTGGAACCCCCGACCGTCGGAAAAGCAGTCGTTGAGGTGCGGGCGCAGTGCCGTCCAAAACCCGCTACGCGGGTTCGCGCCGCTTATTTCGGGCGTTAGACTTGCGGGAGGGTTTCATGGCTAGTGCGTATCCAATTGAGGGCAGATGCGATTGCGGCAAAGTTCGTTACCGCATGCTTACTGCCCCACTCGTCGTGCACTGTTGTCATTGCCGGTGGTGTCAACGTGAAACCGGCGCGGCCTTCGCACTTAATGCCATGATCGAGACCGATCGTGTCATCAGCCTCGGTGACGAGCCCGAGGTCATCGTAGCGCCGTCAAGCAGTGGTGCCGGTCAGCGGATTGCTCGCTGTCGCGATTGCGCAGTAGCTGTTTGGAGTCACTATGCCGGGAGCGGCCATCTCACCAAGTTCGTTCGGGTTGGCACTCTCGACAATCCGGATGTTCTTCCACCAGATGTCCACATTTTCACGGCATCAAAACAACCCTGGGTGACGCTGCCTGACAGCGCGCAGAGCTACGCCGAGTTTTACGAGCGCAAGGATGTTTGGAGCCAGGACAGCATTGACAGGTTCGAATCACTTCGACCACAGATCGAGACTTATCGTGCGTCACTGCAAGAGCAGAAAATGTAACATTTCGCTGCGGCCGGACGTCAGCGCGCTGCGCGAGCTGCCGGCGGCTGGGCTCAGGCGTTAGACAGGCGTGGAGAGAGCTATGTGGACTCATGAAGAAGTAATCGAAACGTCCGCCACTCCCGCGCAGGTATGGGAGCTTTTTGCTGATGTGGCGCGGTGGAAAGACTGGAACGCCGGTATTGAATCAATTCACATTCATGGGCCATTTAAGGCGGGCACGGCTTTCACCATGCAACCACCCGGTCAAGATGCCATCAACAGCACACTCCTTGAGGTCAAGCCCAATGAGAGCTTCACGGACGAGACAGTTGTCGATGAGACGCGTGTTTTGGTCAGCCACAAGTTGGTTCCGTTAGCGTCCGGGATGACCAAGATCATCTACAGCACAGAAATAACCGGGCCCGGCGCCGCAGATTTCGGGCCTATGGTCACTTCGGATTTCGCTGACGTCCTGGCGAGCCTCAAAAGGCTTGCTGAGCAACAGTGAGCGGCTGTCTAACAATGCGTTCAATCCGAACGCGCTTCGCTCCAACAACAACATGGCAGGTAGAGCGTGTCATGTTGTTGCA
>JAGRJB010000061.1 GCA_020442965.1 Pseudomonadales bacterium | reverse complement strand
GCACACAAAATCCCGGATAAGCTCTGGAAATCGGGAGGGTCCGCGCAACCTAAAGATCCGCTAAGTCGGGGCTACGAGCCCGCCAATCCCGCTTGGGACAACGTGGGGATTGCGACGCCGGATCCCGATCGTTACTTCCGCAATTGGACCCCGATTAGTAATCTAAAGTTTGAAGGCAGTCCGTTACTACATGGCCTAAGTAGGCTACCAGGTTTCAACAGCTTCGCGACACTACATGACTACTGGATGGCTGGGATCGATTCCGCGCGGATTTCGGCTGTGGTCAACTTCCCCACGATGGCTCCCGCTCTTGCGATCAATTATGCGGCTCTTGCGCAAGGCGTTCCGTCCGTTCTGTTTGCCGCGAATAAACACAACGAGTAGTTGCGAGATAGAAGGTCGAGGTTGCAATGCTGCGGAATACAATGGCTGGACTAATAACAATCACGGCGCTAAGCAGCTGCATAGCGTTGGGCGAAGATGCATTCGAGGAGGTATACGGAAAAAATTTTATAGGCAAGGAAATCGCGCAAGTTGTCAGTGAAATCGGTCCTCCGAGAGACATTCGAAAGCAAGACCAGAACACGATGGTTTACGAATACGCGTATCGACCCGAGCGAAGTGAGAAATGTACTATTTTCTGGAATGTAAAAAACGGCAAAATTACAGCAATGACACATGAAGGACCCGGATGCCTAAAAGGACCGTTCAATGACTAAGCTGAAAAACGTAGCAATTCGTAGGACCAACCGCCGCTGCGTTAAACACAGGTTCAGCATCGGGCAACATATGCAATTGCACGCTTGCATTGTCGTAGGTTGCTGGCCATGGCATTGCGAACGAGCACGGATTTGCATTCGATGAGGGAGGAAAAAGCGGCAAATTCGCCCAGCATTTCAAGCATGCCGAGCCACAGCGGACATGACCGCTATCGGCAATATCACGCGCCGCGGCTACACCGACCACACGACGCTCGACAACCTCGCGCTGGTACACATGAACGGGCGCGTGTACGACCCGGCGATCGGGCGGTTCCTGAGCTCCGATCCTTACGTCCAGTTCCCGCTCAGCGCGCAGTCTTACAATCGGTATTCGTACGTCCTCAACAATCCGCTCTCCTTCACCGATCCGAGCGGGTATTTCCTGAGCGGGCTCAAAAAGTTCGTCAAGAAGTACTGGAAGCCGATTGTTGCAATCGCGGCGGCTGTTGTCACGTACGGCGCGGCGACGGGTTGGATCGCTACCGCTGCGGGTAACTCCGCTTATGCGGCCGCGCTCGCTGTTCCAGGCGCAACCGCTGGGACGGCCAGCCTGTATGGGGCGACTGCCTATACGGCGGCGGCAGGCGCGTGGAGTACGGCGGCAATTGCGGGAGCCGCTGCCGGGGCGGTTTCCGGAGCAATAGTAGGCGGAACGAAAGGTGCCGTTGTGGGCGGGTTCTCTGGATTGATGTTTGGTGGAATAGCAGGTCACTTCGGCAATACTTGGAACATGCAGCGCGCTGCGGCAAGCGGTATCGCTGGAGGATTGTCATCGGAGGTCAGTGGTGGCAGTTTTGGGAAGGGATTTGTGACGGGAATTGGGTTGTCGATTGCTCAATGGGCAACCGTGCGAATGAGGGACGTTGAAAGAGCCGCGTCCAGGAGAAATCCGCTGAATTCAGGAGGACCAAGTAGCGGATGGATCGGTGACGGCGCTGACCCCGAAAAGCTGGCTGGCGCTAGATCCATCTTCGGTCAGACACGGATGCAAGATGTGTTCTCGGCCCCATTCGGAGGACGTCAAGGAGATACTGGATCTTTCTTCGGCGTTTCATACTCACCAAACGGGGCGATTGACCATCTGCTTGAATCGTTCGCAGGTCCGCACGATTGGATGCTACGCAACTACGCAGCCGTAGACGGATCCACTCGAGTGATGGGCTTTTGGGGGAACGCTGCACTTAACTTTCAGGCAACTGTAACACTTGCACCGGCTGCGGCCTTCGTTGGAGCACAAGTTTCTCCGGGGCTGGCGTTTACGACTTCACGTGACTAACGACATGATCAACCTATTTTGCAAAGTCAGATTGTTCCCTGTGTTGTTAGTCTCCACTTTGTTAACTGCTTGCTCGACGCATAGGACCGTTGATTACCCGGCGAGTTGGCCAAGTCTTCGAGCAGGGACAGATAGCTGCTTGCACATTAGCGGGACGTATCACATGGAAGGTACCGCGAATCCAGGGAATTGGTCGTTCGAGGCGGAATCGCGGCTGGGCGAGCGGCCGTCGTTGCTTGCCTTCGCGGAAACCGGACTACTGACCGTTGCATCACCTGAGCGAGTCGATGGATTCCTTTCGTTGCAGGTAAGTCACCTCGAGGGTGGCATTGCGCTAACCGCTCATTACGACGATCGCGACCTAGCGGTAATCATGGACAAAATCGAGTGCGCGGCAAATGGCCTCTACGCGTCCCGAAAATTCCCGATCCCTGCTGATCCCCATGCGCGTAGACATATCAAACGTGAGTATTTGTTGGCTCAAGCGACAGATGGCAGTCTCATTGTTACCGAGAGGCGATTAGAAGACTGGATCAGATTCAGCCCAGTATTTGGGGGCCGCCTTGACGAAACAAGCCAATATCGTTTTCTGCGGAAGAACAGCAAGTAGGGCGCTCGTGGCCGAGCCGAGTTACCGCTCGGCGCGCGGGCACCCTCGGTGCATGCCCGAGCGGGAATAGCGCATGAATATTGCGGCCTATTGTGGACAGGCGTGCAATTCTGATCAGGTACGGGGCGTAACCGGCGTCCAAAATTGACCACCCCCGTACCCTGAATGGCCAGGAGGCTGATCGGGGGTCACGGAGATGTTGTGCGTGGAAACGATCGGCAAGATCCGACGACGACGGCTCATTGACCAGGACAGCATCAGCGAGATTGCGCGCGATCTGGGGCTGTCGCGCAACACGGTCAGGAAGGCGCTGCGTTCGGGGGACAAACCGTTTGAGTATCGACGCAAGCGCCAGCCCAGGCCTCGTCTCGGGCCCTATCTTGAACTCCTGGATCAATGGCTGGCAGCCGAGCAAAAGCTGCCGGTCCGGGAACGTCGGACGGCGCAGCGCTTCTACGAAGCGCTGCGGCTGGAAGGCTACAGCGGCGCCATTGACAGCGTGCGTCGCCGGGTCAAGAAGCACCAGGAGCTAACAAGACCGCTGCCCGCCTTCATCCCGCAGTTGTTCGCGCCGGGCGAGGCGTATCAATTTGGTTGGAGCCACGAGTGGGTGGAGCTCGGCGGCCAGCTGCAGAAGGTGAAGGTTGCGCACCTGCGGCTGAGTTACAGCCGTGCGTTCCTCGTGGTGGCGTATCCCCGCGAGAGCCAGGAAATGGTCTTTGATGCGCATGCGCGGTCGTTGGAGTTTTTGGGCGGCATCCCGCGGCGCGGGATTTACGACAACATGAAGACCGCGGTCGATGCGATCTTTGTCGGCA
>JAGRJB010000060.1 GCA_020442965.1 Pseudomonadales bacterium | reverse complement strand
GTCGACGAGCGATCAGCCTGAGTCGCGGCGCTACCTGCACGGAGTCGTTCATCAAGCGGTGTTGGCGGCCGGACTGCCACTCGCTGATTTCGATATCTATGCGGCCGGCCCTCCCGCGATGATCGATGCCATCCGCACGGAGTTTCCAGTCGCGGGTGCGCTCGTAGATCACCTTTATTTCGACTCGTTCGACTACGCGCCGCGTTAAATTCGAAACCGGTCCTTGAGATCACCCGCCATGCGCCGGCTGACTGCCAGGCGCGCGTCGGTGTCGCGCAAATGCACGAAGTGCTGACCGTCCGCTTCGCGCACGATGCGCTCCAGGTAGCGCGAGTTCACCAGCGTGTTGCGATGGATGCGCACGAAGGCCGTGCCCAGTTCTTCTTCGAGCGATTTCAGCGAATCGTCGATCAGGTCTTCGCCCTGGCGGTGTTTGATGGTCGTGTACTTCTGGTCTGCCAGGAAATAGTAGATATCGTCGACTGCCACGAGCCTGAGGCCATTGCGATCGCGTACGGCAATGTGCGTACGCTTTTCGGCAAAGCGGGCGGCGACCGCGACCTGCTGCAATTGAGGACGTGTCAGCCGGCCGGCTTGCGCCAATGCGGCCGACAGCTTCTCGCTGCGGATCGGCTTCAGTAAATAGGCAACCGCGTGCGAATCGAACGCTTGCAGCGCGTACTCATCGAAGGCCGTGGTGAAGATGACGGCGGGCGGTTCGGTCAGCGTCGCCAGGTGCTGCGCCACTTGCAGCCCGTCGATGCCGGGCATGCGGATGTCGAGCAGCACGATATCGGGGTTCAGTTCGGTGACGAGCGTCAATGCCTGCGGCCCGTTCTCGGCTACGCCGACGACTTCCACGCCGCCGATTTCGTCGAGCTGCAGCTGCAGACGTGCGCGTGCTGGCGCTTCGTCGTCGACGATCAGGACACGCATCGTCAATGCCGCCCGGTCTGTGGTGCTTCTTTGAACGGAAACCGCAGTGTCACAATGTATTCATCGTCGAACCGGCCACTCTTGACCGTGGCGTGTTCGCCATACATCAGTTCCAGGCGTTCGCGGATATTCGCCAGGGCCAGTCGATTGCCCTCGCGCACGGTGAGGTTGTCTGCCGGGAGCGGATTGCGCACGATCAGCGTGATCATGCCCTTGTTGAATTCCCCCAGCACCTTGATCTTGCCACCATCGGGGCGCGGCTCGATGCCGTGATAGATGGCGTTCTCGAGCAGCGGTTGCAGCACCAGACCCGGCACGATCGCCCGCTGCGGCAGCGCGTCGATCTGCCATTCGACGACCAGTCGTTCGCCGAGGCGCAGCGATTCCATACGTTGATAGGTGCGGGCTACCTCGATTTCCTCGGACAACGCAATGGTATTGCGCTTCTCCGACAGCGTAGCCCGGAACAGGTCGGCGAGATCCTGCACGGCCGTCTCGGCACGCAGCGGGTTGCTGCGTGTCAGTGCTGCGATCGTATTCATGCTGTTGAAGAGAAAGTGCGGACGAATACGGGCCTGCAGCGCGTGTACGCGGGCTTGTGCCTGCAGTTCAACGTTGTGGCGCCATTCGTGTGTCACGTAGAAGTAGCGCAGCGCGAGTGCTGTGACAATAATCGCGATGACGACGTTGCGTGCCACGAACGACCAGGGCGTGGCGGATTGATCGCCATTCAAACCAGTGTAGCCGCCCATGTCGAGCGAACCCACCCATAGTGCGACGATTGAGATGATCGCAACGAGTGTGCCGCTGAGAGCCAAGACGAAGCCCGAGCCGCGACTCACGGTCTGCGCATTCAGGTAGCTGCGCAGAGCGCAGAGCGTGCCGGCACCTGCGAGTCCAACCCAGAGCAGGAAGAAGGAGGTGCGGGCGAGATCGGTCCAGAAATCGATGCCGGAGGACGAACGCCCGAGGGTAATCACGAGTGCCGTGAGCTCGACGATCAGGATCGTGACCAACACTGCACGCGAGGTACAGCAATTCGGTAAGTAGAACTGGCTCGCGCGGCCCGTGTCGATGGATTTGGCGGCGGCTACCACGTTGCTGCTCAATCGACCGGTCGTTCGAACAATTCGGCCTTGAGACGATAAGTGGCCGAGATATCCTCGTCGCCGTAGCCGCGTTCGATCAGTTGCCCGTATTCTTGCAGCACTTCTTCGACCACCGGCAGTTCGACACCCAGCCGAGCGGCCATCGACCGGCAGATTGCCAGATCCTTGGCGTGCAGCCGAACTCGGAACCCGGCGGGGTAATGGTTGCGAATCATGTTGGGCGCGCGATTCACGAAGTACCAACTGGATCCCGCGCCTTGCCCGAGCGTGTCGACCACTTTGTCGAGCGGTAGTTTGTGCGCTCGCGCGAACGCCATCGCTTCGGCCACGGCGCGAATGATTCCCGCGCACATGATCTGGTTAGTGGCTTTGGTGGCCTGCCCCGCGCCCGTCGTGCCGAAGTGTGCGATGGATTTACCCATGGCGCGCAATATGGGTTGCGCGCGCTGATAGGCGGATTCGCTGCCCCCGACCATGATCGCGAGCGTCCCGCGCGCCGCGCCCTCAGTGCCGCCACTCACCGGAGCATCCAGGAACTCGACCTGTCGTTGCGCCAGTATTTGGGCTGCCGCAGCCGCCGTGTCGGCGCTCACAGTAGAACAGTCGATTACGAGTGCGCCGGCCGGCAAAGCCGGTGCAAGCTGATCGACGACCGAGAGCACGTCACCGTCAGCTGCAACGCAGATCACGACCGCGTCCGCATCACTGGCAAGATCTGCCAGATCCTTTGCGGCGCGTACCTCGAGTTCGGTCGCTAATGCCTGTGATCGGATCGTGGTGCGATTCCAGACGGCGTGCAGGAGTCCGGCTCGGTGAAGGTTGTGTGCCATCGGCACACCCATGGCACCGAGGCCCGCGAAAGCAACTTTCATCATGGTGCGCGCACTCTAGTAAAAGGTGGCGCTCGTGTCACGGTGGCAGCCTGCCGAAAGCCGCTGCGCTCAGTTGGCCGGCATTTCAGCGCCTGTTGGCCCCGCACGCGAGATCCATGGCCTTGCGCGCATCCAACCGGGTCTGCTCCGCTTCAGCGTCGGAGATATAGGTCCGATTGCCTTTCTCGTCGCTCTTGTACATCCGTCGCGCGGCGATCGCCTTGTCGTAGCGTTCCTTCGCCGTCTTGCATTGCTCGGCACGCTTGTTGGCGACATCCTGATTGACCGCCCGCGCCGCCGCTTCCGCGTCCAGGCGATCGCTAATTGCCGTCTGGTTGTTACTGGCCGTGCTCGTGTTGTTCGTGGGGGTTGGTCGGCTCGCCTGCCCGGTGCCGCTTTTGACGAGTTCAGCGCCGGGGCGCCACCGATCGGTGAAATGCACCTGGCCCTTCTCGTCCGTATAGCGGTAGACATCACCATTCGCATGAGCGATGCCGATGAAGCCCGTCAGTGCGAGCAAACAAAACGTCAGATGCCGCATAGCCTTCTCCGTGAGTCTCCAGTATCGCGCGCCGGCGCTCCAACAATGTTTGAAGTGCGTCACAGACGGCCAGACGGAGTTTACACCGTGCGCCCGAAATAGCGTCCGGCGCACATTTGCGACAGCCTGCGCGGCCGCAGCGCCGCGTCCGGTTGCGTCGAATTGGAGCACCGCTCAGTTGTAGGCGCGTTCGCCGTGCGTGGCTGTGTCAAGACCCTCGCGTTCCTTCTCTTCAGATACCCGCAGACCGATCGTCAGATCGACCAGCGTGAACGAACCGAATGCGACCGCCGCGGACCAAACGCAGGTCACCGCTACGCCGACGAACTGTGACCAGATCTGACCGCCCATTGAGTAGCCTGTGGCACCCGTAACGTAGTCGATCACTCCGGTGCCACCGAGCGCCGGTGAACAGAAGACGGCGGTCAAGAGCGCACCCACGATGCCGCCGATACAGTGCACGCCGAACACATCGAGAGAGTCGTCGTAACCGAGCCCGT
>JAGRJB010000059.1 GCA_020442965.1 Pseudomonadales bacterium | reverse complement strand
TCGCGGTGAACAAGGCTGAGGGCATGGACATCGCCATCGTTGGCGCGGACTTCTATTCGTTAGGACTGGGCGATCCCTGGGGAATCTCGGCGCAGCGCGGCCAGGGGTGCGAGAAGCTGATGGCGAGCGTGCTCGAGGGCTTCGAGCCACTGCCGGCCGCCGAACCCGAAGAAGACGGGTCGATCCGCATCGCCATCATTGGGCGGCCCAACGTCGGCAAGTCGACACTTCTGAATCGGTTGTTAGGCGAGGAACGCGTGATCGCTAGCGACATTCCCGGCACGACGCGCGACAGTATTCTGGTGCCGTTCAAACGCGATGATCGCGACTTTCTCCTGATCGACACCGCAGGCGTGCGGCGTCGCTCCAAGGTCGAGGACGAGATCGAGCAAGCGAGCGTCGCGGCGACCTTGCAGGCGATCGATTACGCGCATGTCGTCGTGATGGTCGCAGACGCGCACGACGCCATCGGCATGCAGGATGCGAGTGTGCTGGGTATTGCCTTGCAACGCGGCCGAGCGCTGATCATTGCCGTCAATAAGTGGGACAACATCGAAGTCGAGCAGCGCGAGGAGATTCGCCGCCAGCTCGAGCTGAAGCTCGATTTCGTGCCTTACGCGCCGGTATATTTCATTTCTGCACTGCACGGCACTGCGGTCGGCGATTTGATGGCAGCTGTGGTGCGAGCCTACGAGGGCGCAATGCGCCAGATCCCAACGCCGCAACTCACCCGCGCCCTCGAGGCGGCGATCGTGCGCAATGCGCCGCCGATCTCGGGCGGACGACGGATCAAGCTGCGCTATGCGCATCAGGGCGGACGGAATCCACCGCGCATCGTGGTCCACGGTAGTAAGGCGGGCAACGTGCCCGAGGCCTATAAGCGCTACCTGGCTAACCAGTTCCGCGAGCAATTCGATCTGTATGCCACGCCCGTCGCGGTGGAGTTCCGCAGCGACGCGAATCCGTTTCTGCGCGACAAGCCGAGAGAAAAACGCGGCACCAAGACGTTCAATCTGGAGCGCCGCGAACGGCGTATCAAGAAGACTCGAGCCAAGCGCGAGCAATAGCCCAAGCGACCTCCGATCGGCTGATCGGCGGCCGCTACGCCTGACCCGGCGACACTTTGCTTGCGATGCGCGTACAGTCGGCAGTGATGGTCTCGCGCTACCGACCACTGGTTGCCTACTCCGTGCTGCTGGCTGCGGTCGCCGCGCTGTGGCTGTTTGCGGAGCTGCGAGAAGGCGCGGAGTTTCCACCTGCCTGGCTATTTGCCGCATGCGTGGCGACCAACCTCTTCGTCTGGCGTTTTGGGCTGCCCGCGCCGCGCGTCGGACTTATTTCGCTCGAACGTTTACTGCATGTCGGGCTGCTGTTGGTTTGGTCTGCTCCGGTGGCCGCCACCATCTGTGCGGTCGCATCGCTGGCCTGGCCGCTCGTGAGTCGCGGCTACAGTCACGGGTCGTGGCGCACCGCGGTGCTGCGCGGTATCCACAATGCGGGCATGACGGTCGTGATGATGCTCGCCGCGAACATGGCTTACGTCGCACTCGATGGTCGACATCCGCTCGCCGGGATCGGGCTGGTGGATGTTGTGCCACTCGCGACACTCGCGCTGGTCATGCAGCTGGTGAATGTCGTATTGATGACCCTGTTCTTCTATTTCGATGGTCGTACCATTGGGCGGATCGTCACACCGCTCTATGCGCTGTCAGATTTCATCTTCGTGCCGGCGGGCGTGCTCGCAGCGTTGCTGTTCAATTCCGGCAGCGTAGCGACATTCTCCCTGTTCCTGGCGCTGATGGCCTTGTTCGTTTTGAGCTTCAACGGGATCGGTGGTGCGCTATCCGTGGCGGCGACGCAGCGCGATTCGTTAGCGCGCGTTTCGCAGACGCGTCGTGCGCTGCGTGGTGCCAGGCGCGTCGATGATCTGGGAAAGCGGATTCTGGCAGAGACGCACTCGCTGCTGCGCTTTGACGAGTTCCATCTGGGGCTGGTCGAGCCTGAGCGGCGGATACTCGATATCCGAATCCACGAGCGCGGCCAGTCGCTGATGCCGCGACATCAGCGGCCTCTCGACGCGGGGCTGTTCGGCTGGGTGATTGAGCATCGCGAGTCGATACTCGTGCAGCGTTGGGCTGACGTGCCAGCGATTCTGCAGGCTCGGGCTGAACTGGCGGAGTATGACAATGGCGCGCTGTTGATCGTTCCATTGAAGGACGAGAATGAGATCATCGGACTATTGAGCGTGCAACACTCCAAAGCCGGCATGTATGGCGATGCGGATCTGCATTTGTTCGAACAGCTTGCGGGGCAGGTGGCTGCGTCGATTGCCGACGCTCGTGCGTTCGAAGAATTGGCGGACTACCAACTGCGTCTCGAGGAAAAGGTTGTGGAGCGCACCGGCGAGCTCGAGCGCGCAAACCGCGAGAAGGAGCGGCTGATTGCGGCCTTGGGAGAGCGCAGCGTGACGCTCGAGCGGCAGGCGGAGGAGGATCCACTGACTGGCATTGCCAATCGCCGGCGTTTCGCCAGTCGCTTGATGGACGAAATGGATGTGGCACGCACGACGGGCCGCCCGCTGACCCTCGCCATCGCCGATCTGGATCGCTTCAAGATCGTCAATGATCGACTCGGCCATGCGGTCGGCGATGAGGTCTTGCGGCACAGTGCCACCATCATGAAGCAGATCTGTCGGTCGACCGATCTAGTCGCGCGCGTTGGCGGCGAGGAATTTGCGATCGTCCTGCCGGCTACCAACCATAAGGATGCGCTAACGCTGTGCGACACGCTGCGAATTGCGATCGAGAAATACGACTGGTCTCAGCTAAGCCCCCATTTGCGTGTAACGCTCAGCCTCGGGTTGGCGCAATGGAGCGAAGGCATCGATTCGACTGCCCTGCAAGAGCTGGCCGATCAACAGCTGTACGAGGCCAAGCGAGCCGGACGCAACCGCGTGGCGTGATGAAGCGGCGCAATGCATTGCGCCGCGCCCAGAGAGCTTCAAGGTTTCGGCAGGAAGAGCAGTGGTTCGACCATGCTGCGATTGAGCGCTACGCCGAAGTGCAGATGCGGCCCGGTGGCGCGGCCCGTAGCGCCAACATGGCCGATGGCTTGACCTGGCGCTATCGAGTCGCCCGGTTTCACGCCGATCTTGGACAAGTGGCAATACATCGTCACGACGCCTTGGCCGTGGTCGATGAAGATCGTCTTGCCATTGAAGAAATAGTCGCCGGTCGCGACAACGACACCGGCCGCTGGCGCTTTGACAATGGTCCCGGTCGGCGCTGCGATATCGAGGCCGGAATGTGGATTGCGCGCCTGGTTGTTGAAGTAGCGTCGAAATCCGAACGGGCTGGATGTCCTGCCTCGCAGCGGCCATGCGAAAGCGAGCGTCGTCGGTGCGTGCGCCGAGAAGGTAGCCAGGGCATTGCTTTGCAGCGTGCGCTCGCGTTCGTAGCGCGCCAGATCCGTGGCCGACAAATCGACCTGGCGCGGCGCGACCTTGAGGTACTGGGCCGGATACTTCTTGTCGTTGACGGTGAAGCTGATCTCTTGCTGAGTCGTTGGCGAGCCGTCAAGTCGGGTGTTAGTGACTAACAGGTGCTGTTCGCCGGGTTCGGTGCTCAGCGGGATGCCCACCACCGCTTGCCACTCGTCATTGCGTTGAGTGACTAGCACGTGCGCGCCGCCGAACCACGCCATCGGCGCGGCGCTTGTCGCAGGACCCAAGGGCACAATGACAACGCCGCCGGGCACGGCCGACTGCCGCGGCAAATCGTCCGCCTGAGCTGCGAGGGTCGATTCTGCACAGAGCAGGACCAACGAGATAAGAGCCAGGACATGTCTGCTAGTCATGGTCGTCATTGCGGCTTGCGGTGACCGACGCCGTGATTCGCCCGCGTGCGAGCCGCGCATCGATGGTATCGCCGGGCTCGAGCGCTGCCGCCGTTGTGACGATGCGACCATCGTTGGCGTTGGTCACGATGGCAAAGCCGCGCTCGAGCGTAGCGAGCGGACTGACGGTATCGAGCGCACGTACTGCGAGTGACAGGCGCTGTGTCAGATTTGAGAGAAGCTTGCGGGCCGCGTGCAACATACGTTGCTCAAGGGCTGCCCGTAGCGCTTCGAGCAGGGCGAGTTTTTGCGACGGATTGCGCTGCGCAAAGCGTGCTGTGAGCTGCGCCAAGCGATCACGCGCCTGCAGCCACACACCGCGCTGCGCAGCGATCAGGCGCTGTTCGAGATCATCGAGACGCTGCACCTGCTGCGCCAGTCGCGCGCCGGGCTGGGAAATCGCGAGCCTGTGGCGCAGACTTGCGAGCTGCTCAGCATGTGCCCGCAGCGCCCGGTTCACACAGCGAACGAGCTGCGCTTCACGAGCGACGAGTGCAGCTAACCACTCGCGTCCGTCGGGTACCACCAGCTGCGCCGCGGCCGTTGGTGTGGGAGCGCGCACGTCCGCGACGAAGTCCGCGATCGTTACGTCTACCTCGTGGCCGACGCCGCTAACAATCGGAATGGCGCAAGCACTGATCGCTCGCGCAACTCGTTCATCATTGAAGCACCACAGGTCTTCGAGCGAGCCACCGCCGCGCGCGACGATCAGCA
>JAGRJB010000058.1 GCA_020442965.1 Pseudomonadales bacterium | reverse complement strand
GTCGCACGGCGTCGATCAGCAGTGGCCCCGCCATCACCAGCGATTCCTTGTTCGCTAACAACAGCCGTTTGCCGGCGCGCGCGGCCGACAATGTCGAGTGTAGTCCGGCAAACGGCTGTTGTTAGCGAACAAGGAATCGCTGGTGATGGCGGGGCCACTGCTGATCGACGCCGTGCGACAGTCCGGCGCGACCTTGCTGCCAATCGACAGTGAACACAACGCGATCTTCCAATGCTTGCCGCACGATGCAACGGGCGTGGCCTCGACGGGTCGTTCACGCATCGGCGTGCGCCGCATTCTGTTGACGGCATCTGGCGGCCCGTTCATCGACCTGCCGCGCGGACTGCTCGAGTCCGTGACGCCAGCGCAAGCCTGTGCACATCCAAACTGGGTAATGGGGCGCAAAATCTCCGTCGATTCAGCTACGCTCATGAACAAGGGCCTGGAATACATCGAGGCCTGCCTCTTGTTCGGTGTACGACCAGAGCAGGTCGAAGTGGTGGTGCATCGCGAGAGCATCGTGCACTCGATGGTCGAGTACATTGATGGCAGTGTCCTGGCGCAGCTTGGCTCACCCGATATGCGTACACCGATCGCGCACGCACTCGCGTGGCCGGATCGCATCGCGTCGGGTGTACAATTTCTGGATTTGTTGCGTATCGGCCGGTTGCGGTTCGAAGCGCCTGACATCGAGCAGTTCCCCTGTTTGGCCCTCGCGCAAGCGGCGGCGCGAGCGGGGGGGCTGCGACCGGCCATTCTGAACGCCGCCAACGAGGTGGCTGTCGCGGCCTTTCTGGAGGGCCAATTGAACTTTGCGCGGATATCGACGGTCATTGATGCAGTGATGAATGAGACACAAAGCGGCACGCTCGCGACCTTGGACGATGTCCTCGCGGCGGATGCCGAGGCGCGTGCCAAGGCGAGTGCAGTGATCGCGAATTTGGCAACTTCTCCCATGGCAACGTCCTCAGTGAGCCGACGCGCATGAATTACTTGTGGCAACTCCTGTGGTTCATCGTGGCCGTGGGTCTCTTGGTGACGATTCACGAGTTCGGTCATTTTTGGGTTGCGCGCAAGCTGGGTTTCAAGGTGCTGCGTTTCTCGGTCGGTTTCGGCAAGCCACTCCTGAAGAAGGTGGGTAAGGGACCCGATCGGACCGAATACGTGCTCGCCGCCATCCCGTTGGGTGGCTACGTCAAGATGCTGGGCGAAAACGACGACGAATTCACACCTGCTGAAGAGCACCGGGCATTCAGCCGCAAGCCGCCCTGGCAGCGCATTCTCGTCTTGTTAGCCGGCCCGGCCGCCAATATCGTCTTTGCCATCGCCGTCCTTTGGGCGATGATGTGGTATTCGGGCCTTACGTATGTCAAACCGCTCATAGGCGACATTCGCTCGGGCTCGCCCGCGGCCGTCGCCGGCTTGCGATCGGGCGACGAGATACTCTCGATTGGGACGGCACCTGTCGTCGATCAGCGCGACGTCGTACTCGGACTGCTCGACGCCATCAGTTCGGGTGGCGAAGCCCAGTTGACGATTCGTGCGCAAGACGGCAGAACTCGCGACGTGCGCTTGAGCGTAGCCGATGAAGCCGAGCGTCGTCGTTTGACCGAGCCGGGCCAGCTGCTGAGCGGCCTGGGTCTGGCGTTCTGGCGTCCGCCGATTCCTGCGGTGATCGGCAGTGTCTCACCGGGCAGCGCGGCGGCCGCGGCTGGCCTGCGGATCGGTGATCGCATCGTCGCCATGGATGGAGAACGGCTCGAGAACTTCGATCGCTTGCGTGACTTGGTGTCGGCCCGTCCAGGCGCCGATGTCGCGATCCGTTATGAGCGCGACGGGGCCGAGCAAAGTGCGCGAGTAACGATCGGATCCGTGCAGGCGGATGGCAAGCAGATCGGCTTGCTCGGCATATCGCCGCAATCGACGGGCAAGATGCCCGACTCGATGATCAAACGTGTCCCGCTGTCGGCGCTTGCGGCTCTGGGTAGCGCCACGGAGGAAGCGTGGCGCATGACTGCGCTGCAAGCGCGGTTCTTTGCGCGGATGCTGGTCGGCGAAGTATCGCTCAAGAACCTCTCCGGGCCTGTGACGATCGGTCAGTTTGCAGGTGCGTCCGCGTCGCAGGGCGTCGCGCCGTTTCTCAGTTTTCTGGTGCTGATTTCCCTGTCGTTAGGGTTCTTGAATCTGTTGCCGATCCCAATTCTGGATGGCGGGCAGGTCGTCTACCAGGCGATCGAATGGGCGAAGGGCGGGCCGCTGTCGGAGCGCGCACAGGCCTTCGGCCAACAAGTTGGCATTGGATTGTTGGTCTTGTTGATGGGGCTGGCCCTGTTCAACGATTTTTCGCGCGCCCTCTTTGGGGGCTGATTGTGGCGGTTGCTGGCGCCGCTTGCCGGCTCGGTCACCTTGGGGGACTCGTTTGTTGTCGAAAGTAAGTCTTGCCGTCGCTGCGGTGCTAGCAACCGCAGTGATCACGTTGCCCGCGCGGGCACAGAACGTCGCCGAGTTCACCGTGGGCGACATCCGCGTCGAGGGGCTGCAGCGCGTCTCGGAAGGTACCGTCTATAACTACCTGCCAGTCAATATCGGCGATCGGCTAACGCCGCAACGGCTCCGCGAGGCGATCCGTGCGCTCTATGAGACAGGGTTCTTTCGTGACGTCGAGATGCGGCGCGATGGCAGTACGCTGTTGGTGGTCGTACGCGAACGGCCGACGATTGAGAGCTTCGAACTCAAGGGCAACAAGGACATCAAGACCGAGGATCTCAACAAGAGCCTGCGCAATGTCGGGCTTGCGAAGGGCAAGACGTTCGATCGCTCGGTTCTCGAGGAAGTGACGGCCTTTCTGCAGGATCAATACGGCAGCCGTGGCAAATACGCGGCGCGCGTCAAGACCGAGGTCGAGGAGCTGTCTGACAATCGCGTCAAAGTGAAGATCGACATAGTCGAAGGCAAGCGTGCCAAGATCCGCCAGATCAATATCGTCGGCAACGAAGTATTCAGCGACAAGCAGGTACGCGACGAGTTTGAGCTACGCACACCCAACTGGCTGTCGTGGTACCGGCAGGACGATCGCTATTCGCGCGAGTCACTGCAGGGGGATCTCGAGAAGCTGCGCTCCTTTTATATGGATCGTGGCTACGCTAACTTCCAGGTGGACTCGGTCCAGGTCGCAATCGCGCCGACCAAGGACGACATTTTTATCACCGTGAATATCGACGAAGGTGAGGTCTTCAAGGTCAAGGACGTGAAACTCGCCGGCAATTTCGTTGTTCCCGAGACGGAACTGCGTCGCTATCTGCTCGTCGGGCCTGGTACCACCTACTCACGCAAGATCATCACGGCCACCCAGGAACTGCTACAGAATCGATTGGGCGAAGACGGCTACGCGTTTGCCAAGGTGGATCCAGTTGCGACTAGCGTCGGCGACGCAGAGTCCAAGGAGCTCTCGATCAACTTCGTGATCGAGCCCGGCAACCGCGTGTACGTCCGTCACATCAGCTTCGAGGGCGCTAACAAGATTAATGACGAGGTGATGCGGCGCGAAATGCGCCAGATGGAGGGTGCGTGGCTGTCGAATGTTTCGCTGGAACGTTCCAAGCAACGTCTGCAGCGCTTGCCCTACATCAAGTCGGTGGAATCCGAGACCAAGCCGGTGCCTGGCGTCGCCGACATGGTCGATGTCGTGTACAAGGTCGAGGAGGGGCCGTCGGCGCAATTGGGCGGCGGTATCGGCTATTCGGAGTCGCAGTCCTTTATTCTCAACGGCAACTACGCCGACAGCA
>JAGRJB010000057.1 GCA_020442965.1 Pseudomonadales bacterium | reverse complement strand
CGAGCCCGCGGTCGATTGCTTCGAGAGATATGCGAATGGAGCGGACCATCAACGGAAACGCCATGACGGCGGTTGCCAGCGCGGCGCCCGCCGTCGTGAAGGCGAGCCGCACATTGAACGTGTTTTCGAGCCAGGCGCCGATTGGACCGTGTACGCCAAACAGCACGAGCAGCAGATATCCAACGACGACCGGCGGGAGCACGAGGGGCAGATGTACCAGCGCATCGAGCAGCAGCCGACCAAAGAACTTGCCGCGTGCGAGCAAGGTCGCTACGAGAATGGCCAGCGGGAGGCCTATCACGACACTGCGGAGCGCGATGCGCAGCGACAGCGTCAGGGCTTCCCATTCTGCGGGTTCGAGCACGTCAGCGCGGCGCTTGCTTGGCTGTCGTTTGTCGTACCGGGATCGGTACGTTGCACAAATCGATATAGCCACTGCGGTTGATATACCACGCGTCGGGGCGATTGCGCCGCGATTCGATCAGCTCCTGAAACGTTGCAGTGTCGGTCCGCAGGATTTCGAGCGAGGTGCGTTGTTCCGGTGGCACGTTGCTCGCGAGCCGGATGGAGCGAATCGGAATCCGTTGTGCGGGCGTTTCGTACATGCCCATCGCCGCTGTGCCGCGCGGTAACGACGATAACAATTCGATGCCCTGCAGCACCCGCCCGACGACGGTGACATTGCGGTCGAGTTGCCGCGGCGCGTGACCGATGACGACATAGAGTTCGGTGCCGCCACCGCTGTCAGCGGCATTGTCGCGGCCCACGCCCAGTGTGGCATAGCAGTGGGTAAGCCAGGCGCGGTGGGTGTTTCGGTCGCGCGCAGCGGGAAAGCTCTCGGAGAACCCCACCTGCGCGGCGTAGCCGTCGCGATCGGGCAGCTGGTTGAAAGGCAGGTCGGCCGTATCGGCCCGATCGAATTCGGCGCGCAGCGTTCGTGCCGCAGCGCCGGTGGAGCGTTTGCCATCCGGGTCACCCCACTGCACGACGAAATTGTCCTGCACCCGCGCTATCGCAAGGCCGTCGAAGTATTGCGCAGCGACGAGCTTCTTGATGTTAGCGACATGCGCTGGCGCAAAACGCGGCGCGAGCTCCATGACGACGCGACCGGTATCGAGCTGCAGATAGAGCGTATTGTCGAGGTCGTTAGCACGCCAATCGCTTCGTTGCGCGCTTGCGACGATCGCATCCGTCGTCCTGAGTCGCGCCGGTGGACTCGCGGATGGTGCGGCTGCCAGTGCGATACAGGCGTAGCCAAGGGCGGCGATCGTCGCCACGATTCGTTGACAGGTAAGATTCGCGAGGCACGCCATTGTTTCCGCCCCAGTGGTTAGTGGGTCAGCGTCGCAAGACGTCGGCGTGCAGCCGCGAAGTCGTTCGCGAGTGCCAGAGCCCGTTCATAGGCTTGACGAGCAGCCGTTGCATCGCCCGCATTCTCGGCACCGCGGCCGACCCAGTACCAGGATTCGGGCGCGCCCCAATCAGGGGTCGCCACCGTCGCCCGGGAGGCGTCGAACACGGATGCGGCCTCGCGGCAGCGTTGGTAGGCTTTGGTCTTGTCGCCGCCCACGAATCTGGGCCGGAAGGCGAGCCCCAGGGCGTCTATCAGTATGACGCGCGGATTGCGCGGCGCCAGCGCCAACGCGACATCCATCGCTTTGCCACTCTTGCGGCCCGACGAAATTGCACCGAAGCCACCGAGCGTGGCGAGATAGCCGTAACAGGCGGCCTGCAGCGCATGAGCCTCGGCGTATCGTTCATCTGTCTGAATCGCGGCGGCGCTCGCCGCGACACACTGCTCGCCAGATGTTCGTAGCCGTTGCTTGTCTTCGGCGACCGCTGCGAGTTGGGTTTGGCGGAACGCCACGTAGGCAGCGGTGTAGCGTTCGTCTCGATCGCCGGTCGTTCGCCAGGCCTGTACGTCGGTTGCTAACGACTGTAGTGCGATCCCATCGGCTCGCAGATAGGCGGCGGTGGCAGATTGTTGCAGCGTTGCGGAGTCAGCGGCAATCGCTATCGGAGCAGTGAGCGTCGCCAGTATCAAGACCAGAAAAAAATGTCGCATGCAGACTTCCCTAGCTCGCCCGTGTTCGGCGGACCCCGCAACTGGTGCGCGCCTGCAGAGAGTTTGCCAGCAAATTCCGGCCGCGGCACTCCAATGGCGGCGCCGGGAATGGATCGATTGCTCAGGTCGGCAGGCGCTTGAGCTGCTGATCGATCAGCGGTTCGTGCGGGTAGAGCTTCTTGAGGTTGATGAGAAACTGTCTGGCAGCCGCCGGCTTGTTTAGCGCCTGGGCCAGCAAATGGGCGGCGAAGAGAGCCGCCGTCAGATGAAGTTGGTGGCTCCGCTCGTCGCGTACGAAGGGCTGCAACACCCGCATGGCGAGGTCGGTGCGGCCGCCGGCTGCCAGACGTTTGGCCAGCGGCATGATCGCATCAGGATCGGCCGCGAAAAATCGGGCGTCTTGGGTCAGGGCAGCCTCCGCGAGAACAATCGCTTCGGCGACGCGCGTGCTTTGGGCTAACGAGAGAATGCTCGGGCGTATTGCAGTGAGTGCGGCCGATTTGTCGACGCAGCGACCGAGCAGCGTGCGCACTTCGCGCGGATCCCGGCCAGGTGCCGCCATGAGTCTGACGAACTCGGCAGTGCTGAGCGGCTCCTGTGCACCCGGTGCCACGGTCGCTGCGGCTGGCATCGGCGCGGGCGGTGTCTCGATAGGCGCTGATGCTGCACCAGGTGGATTCGACGTCTCGCCCAGTTGGAGACCGAGCGAAGGATCGTACACACGTTCAATCACGAACGTCACGGCTACCGAGATCATCAGCGCGATCATCACGAGGGCGGTGGAGATCGCTGCGGTCACCAGATTCGATGCGCCGAGCTGCAGCCAGAGTGCCAGCAGCGCAAGCGCGGCAATCGCCAACATGACGAGATAGGAATGCGAGAAATAGCGCCAGTTCTCCGCGGACACGCGCTGCCATGCAAGGCGGAACGCCGTCCAGGCACTCTCGTCAGTCCGTACGATGCGTGCGAAGGACAAGTTGTAGCGTAGCCACATACCAGCCCACAACGGGGCCAATAGAAACAGGAGGGCCGGCACTATGTACAGCGCGTAGAGGCCGAGGGCCAGCAGCGCTCCGAGACCCCCGCGCCCGCCGGGGACGCCACCTAACATCTTGATGATCGAGAAGCCGAGGAGCAATGCGATCAGCCCGACGACCAAGGCGACGGCGGACCAGATCAATGCCAGCAGCAAGCCTCGCAGCGGTAGCGACTGCCACGGTTCAACGTGTGCAATGCCATATGCCACGCCTTCGCGCCTGGCGAGCGCCGCATAGCTCGCGGCGAATACGAAGGAACCGGTGGTCAGCCCAATGAGCCAGTCGACGAGCCGCGGCACGATGCCAGACCCCAACACGAGGCTGCCGAACGCGAGATGGGGTGACAGCAAGTTCGCCGCCGCGATGGCGATCGCACCCACCAGCAAGACCTGCCACCGGCGCGCCACGAGCGCGAGAACCGGCCGGCCCCAGGCGAGCAGCCGACTGTCGGCGAGTGCTGCATCAAACGGGTGCGATCCGGTGCCGCCCGCTGTCGCTAACGTTGTTGAGTATGTGCCAGCCATGCTTGACGACATAGTGCCGCCGCCTGCGCCCAGTCTGGTGTGATTCGCATCACACCGCCATCGAGCGTTAGCCGTTAGGCGGCGTCTTCCGCACGCGACGCCCGTTTGCGCTCGTGTTCCTGCAGGCGCCGCTTGCGGATGCGGATGGATTGTGGGGTGACCTCGACGAGCTCGTCGTCTGCAATGAATTCGACCGCATACTCCAGCGTGACAGCGATGGGGGTCGTCAAAAGCAGCGCGTCATCCTTGCCCGAGGCGCGGACGTTGGTGAGTTTCTTGGTCTTGATCGGATTGACGACGAGATCGTTCTCGCGGCTGTGGATACCGATGATCATGCCCTCGTAGACTGGATCGCCATGCGAGGCAAACAACTTGCCGCGATCCTGTAGTGAAAACAGCGCATAGGCCACCGCGACACCGTTCTCGTTGCTGATCAGTACGCCATTGTGGCGCTCGGGAATATCGCCTTTGACGACCCCATAGCCGTCGAAGATATGACTCATGAGACCCGTGCCGCGAGTGAGATTCATGAATTCGTTTTGAAAGCCAATCAGCCCGCGCGCTGGTACGCGGTATTCGATCCGCACACGGCCGCGACCGTCCGTCGTTAGGTCGCGCATTTCGGCGCGGCGCGACCCCAGGGCTTCCATCACGCCGCCCTGGTGGGTTTCTTCGACATCGATGGTGAGTGCTTCGAAGGGCTCCTGTTCCTCGCCATCCACCACTTTCGTCAATACTTGCGGCTTGCCGACCGCGAGCTCGTAGCCTTCGCGGCGCATCGTCTCGATCAGGACGGTCAAATGCAATTCGCCACGCCCGGAGACGCGAAACACGTCGGCATCGGCGGTCTCGTCGACGCGCAAGGCGACGTTGCTCTGCAACTCGCGCTGCAAACGTTCGCGGATCTGACGGCTGGTGACGTACTTGCCTTCGCGCCCCGCCATCGGCGACGTGTTGACTTGAAACGTCATCACCAGCGTCGGTTCGTCCACCGCGATCGGCGGTAACCCGACCGGTGCCAAAGGGTCGCAAATGGTCAGCCCGATATTGACGTCGTTCATGCCGGTGATGGCGACGATGTCGCCGGCGACAGCCGATTCGACCGGAACTCGCTGCAAACCCTTGAAGCTCAGTACCTGCACGATTTTGGCGGTGCCGCGATCAGCCGCGCCATCGCGCAGGGCAACGGTCTGGCCAGCCCGTACGGTGCCCCGTCGCACTCGACCGATACCAATGCGGCCGACGTAGGAATTGTAGTCGAGCGTCGAGATTTGCAATTGCAAGGGCGCGTCGAGCTCACAAGGTGGCTCCGGCACGAATTGCAGGATCGCTTCGTAAAGCGCACGCATATCAGGCTCGCGACGCATGTGATCCGTACTCGCCCAGCCCTCGAGCGCTGAGGTGTAGATGACCGGGAAGTCGAGTTGTTGGTCGGTAGCACCCAACTTGTCGAAAAGATCGAAAGTCTGGTCCACCACCCAGTCGGGTCGCGCGCCAGGACGATCGATCTTGTTGATGACGACGATGGCCTTATGGCCCAAAGCAAGCGCCTTCTTGGTGACGAAACGCGTCTGCGGCATCGGCCC
>JAGRJB010000056.1 GCA_020442965.1 Pseudomonadales bacterium | reverse complement strand
GCGAGGCCGAGCTGTGCCGCGACCGCGGTCAACTTTTTTGCATAATCCGGATCAGTCGCGTAACCGGCTGCTTGCAATCCACGGGCAAAAGCCCGTGCATCGGCGCCCGTGCCTAACACCTGCTGATAGCGCACGTTGCCGCGTAGCAAGGCAACATAATCCTGAAAGCTATCGGCGGGCGAATCGTATGCGCGAAATCGCTCAGTCCGTGCGACCGCAACGCCGCCGTCGAACTCTAGTGTGCGTGACCCGACCGCTGCACCTTGCCACTTCCCCGTTGCCTTGATACCAAACATGTTGAAACTCACTCGACCGTCAGCGTCTGCCGGGAGTGATCGACCCCAGCCCGTTTCCAGCGCAGCGTGCGCAATGAGCAGGCGCGGATCGACACCGAGTTCGCGGCCAGCCGCCTCGGCATGTGGCCACAGTTCACGCACGAAATCGTTCCGGGTGACCGGCGAGCGACCGCCTATCCGCGACAACTGGTCGTCCGGCAATGGCAGCCGATTGGCCGGTGTGTCCGATGGCGTCACTGCTATGCCCGCGGTGGGGTCAGCAGACTCGCTCGCCTGCGGCGTAACGAGTCCGGCGCGAGTGAGTTGCTCGATCAGCATGTCGGCGAGCCCGAGTCCGCGGCCGCGACTGAGCTCAACAGCAAGTTGATCATCGAACATGCCCTGGTAGAAATCCGCCTGGTCGCTGCCAAACAACTCATCGCCCATCGAGGACTTGCGCATGCTATCCAACATCATTTTGGTGAACAGACTCTCGAACTGCCTTGCAGCTTCGCGCAATGACTCGGGTGTTTGCGCGCGCGCATCCTTGCGCAGTGCGGTCAACGCAGCAAAGTCGTTGACGTTGCCGGCCCCGGTGGCTGAGGCAGTCATGGCACGCCTAAATTACGATCAGCTCGGCGCGCAAGGCACCGGCCTGCTTGAGCGCCTCGAGAATCGCGACCAGATCCCCAGGTGCGGCGCCCACCTGATTCACCGCTCTGACGATGTCGTTCAGATCGACGCCGGCGTTGAACACGAACATGCGCGCCTCGTGCTGCTCGACCGCGATCGTACTGTTAGGTGTCACCACGGTCTCACCCTGCGCCAGGGCATTCGGCTGACTGACGTCGGCGCGCTCGCTGATGGTCACGGACAAAGACCCGTGCGCGACCGCGGCCGGCATGACTCGCACGTTCGACCCGATGACGACGGTGCCGGTCCTGGAGTTCACGATCACCCGGGCAGGTGCATCGCCTGGCTCCACGTCGAGCGCATCGAGCGTTGCGAGATAGGCGGTCCGCTGACTGGGATCGACTGGTGCCGCTACGCGCACCGACACGGCATCGATCGCCTGCGCTGTACCGGCACCGAGCAAGTTGTTGATGCCCTCGGTCAAGCGCGCCGCGGTGGTGAAATCCGGCGTATGCAGATTCAGGACCACGTAGGGCTCGCCAACGAAATTGTTAGGTACGGATCGTTCCACGGTCGCGCCGTTCGGGATTCTCCCGCCACTCGGCACATTGACGGCGATGCGCGAGCCGTCGCGGCCTGCCACACCGAAACCGCCCACGATCAGACTGCCCTGCGCGATTGCATAGACTTCGCCATCTATGCCGCGCAAGGGGGTCATCACCAAACTGCCGCCGCGCAGACTGCCCGCGTTACCGATCGAGGAAACTGTGACGTCGATCGCTTGGCCCGGTTTCGAGAACGGCGGCAGCTCGGCATGTACGGTAACGGCTGCGACATTCTTCAGCTGCGGGTTGGCGTTCGGCGGAATCGTTACACCGAAGCGTGCCAGCATGTTCTTGATGCTCTGCACCGTGAACGGTGCCTGGCTGGTCTGATCGCCGGTACCGTCGAGACCAACGATCAGCCCGTAGCCAACCAATTGGTTGGCGCGCACGCCCTGCACCTGCGCAAGGTCCTTGACGCGCTCTGCGGCCGCGGGCGTCGTGAGCGCTGCGTAGGTCAAGCCAACGAGCGCTGCCAGTAGCCATGTCTTCATCATATTGTTAGAACGGTGTCAGTGGAGAGTTGAAGAATCGATGCAGCCAGCCCGGCCGATTGGCGTTCGCCAGTGTGCCGCGGCCGCCGTAGGCGATCTCGGCATCAGCGACGCGCCACGACGGCACGGAGTTGTCGGGACCGACATCGAACGGTCGCACCATGCCTTGCAAGCGCACGAATTCACGACTCTGATTGATCGTGATCCACTTCTGGCCGCGCACGAGCATATTGCCATTCGGTAGTCTGCGCACGACGGTCACCGTGATGTCGCCATCGATGCGATTCGTTTGTTTGCTGCTACCAGACCCGTCGAACTTCGATTCATTGCCAAGCGAACCTTCGAGGACCGGCGTTCCGCCGACCGTAACACCGCGTCCCAGAACCTTCGGACCATCGAGCGCTGCTGCCGTCGATTTGGCAGTGCTCGTGCTCGAGCTGTTAGAGGCGTTGGTTCGCTCCAGCAGTCGCACGGTGATGATGTCACCGACGCGTCTGGCGGTAGCATTCTCCCAGAGCGGAATATCGAGCCCTTCGCTGTAGATCGCGCCGTCGGTCCGACGCGCCGGTGGCGTCACGTCGGGCCAGGTGCTGGCGTGGTCCTCGACCGGCGGGCCACGGAACGACGAGCAACCCGCGGCAATCAGCGACAGGACCACCACCAGAAGTAGCAGCAACGCCGGTGCAATGTGAGTGCCGTCTTTCATTAGAGCTGGTTGTTGACGTATTCGAGCATCTGATCGGTGGTGGCGATCGCCTTGGAGTTCATTTCGTAGGCACGCTGGGTCTCGATCATGTTGACCA
>JAGRJB010000055.1 GCA_020442965.1 Pseudomonadales bacterium | reverse complement strand
ACGCCCGGGCTGATCGATTGTCACACGCACCTGGTCTATGCCGGCGACCGGGCGGCCGAATTCGAGCAGCGACTCGCGGGTGTCACCTACGAGGCGATTGCACGCGCCGGCGGCGGTATCGCCGCATCGGTTCGGGCAACCCGCGCGGCGAGCGAAGAGCAGCTGATCGCCGCAACCCTACCACGTCTCGATGCCTTGTTAGCGGAAGGTCTGACAACCATCGAGATCAAGTCCGGCTACGGACTTGAGTGGCCGACAGAGCGTCGCATGCTGCTGGCAGCGGGTGCGCTCGCCGCTCGCCGCCGCGTCAGAGTCGCCAGAACCTTTTTGGGCGCACACGCGTTGCCGCCCGGATTCGCAGGCGATGCCGATGCCTATGTCGAGCAGCTCTGTGAAGACATGATCCCACGTGTCGCACAGGAGAAACTCGCCGAGATCGTCGACGCATACTGTGAACGCATCGCCTTCTCCCCCGCGCAGGTCGCGCGCCTCTTTGCCGTTGCGAAACAACATGGCCTTGGGGTCAAACTGCATGCCGACCAGTTGTCAGATCTCGGCGGGGCGGCACTCGCGGCGCAATTCAAGGCGCTGTCCGCCGATCATCTCGAATACACGAATGAGGCGGGTGTTGCCGCGCTGGCCGCCGCCGGAACGACAGCCGTGTTGCTGCCGGCAGCGTTCTACTTTTTGCGCGAGACTCGTTTGCCACCGGTGGACTTGTTGCGGCAGCACCGGGTACCGATCGCGGTCGCCACGGACAGCAATCCTGGCACGGCACCGATCACGTCGCTGTTGCTAGCGATGAACATGGCGGCCACTTGCTTCCGGCTCACGGTCGATGAGTGCCTCGCGGGCGTTACGCGTGAAGCGGCACGGGCGTTGGGCCTGCTGAACGAAATTGGTACGCTGGAAGTTGGCAAGTGGTGTGATCTCGCGGTCTGGGACATCGATCGGCCTGCGGAGCTTGTCTATCGGCTGGGATTCAATCCACTGCACGCACGTGTCTGGAGGGGACAATGACTGAGGTGCAACTGCGCCCAGGTGATACGGCTTTGACGGAGTGGCGCGCCGTCTATCGCGGCGCCGGCGTGACCCTCGATCCGGCTTGCCGAGCGGCCGTGGAACGCAGCGCTGATACGGTGGATCGAATCGTCGCTCGCGGCGCACCGGTGTACGGCATCAACACGGGCTTCGGCAAGTTGGCAACGGTGCGGATTGAGGCTGCTGACCTGGTGCAACTCCAGCGGAACATCGTTTTGTCGCATTCCGTCGGCGTCGGCGATCCGATGCCCACGACGATCGTTAGACTGATGCTGGCGCTCAAAATCGCGAGTCTCGCGCAAGGCTATTCGGGCGTCCGACTAACGACTATCGAGCGGTTGGCAGAGATGCTGCGCCGCGGACTCATCCCGGTCGTGCCCGCACAGGGCTCGGTTGGCGCATCGGGCGATCTAGCGCCTTTGGCGCACCTGGCGGGCACGATGCTGGGCGTTGGCGAGATCGAAGTTGACGCAAAGCGAGTGCCCGCAACCGAGGCACTCGAGGCCGCCGGGCTGGCACCGCTGACCTTGGGCCCCAAGGAGGGGCTCGCGCTCCTGAATGGCACCCAATTTTCAACCGCCTATGCACTTGCCAGTCTGTTCGACGCTGAGAATCTGCTGCGCGCAGCCCTGATCACAGGTGCGCTCGCGACTGAGGCCGCGAAGGGTTCTGATGCGCCGTTCGATCCTCGAATCAGTGAGTTGCGTCGTCACCGCGGACAGATCGACTGTGCCGCTGCAATCCAGCGTCTGATGGCGGGCTCGATGATCCGCGCCTCGCATCGTGACAATGACGAGCGCGTACAGGATCCGTATTGCCTGCGTTGTCAGCCGCAAGTGATGGGCGCGGCACTGGATCTGCTGCGTCAGGCTGCCGCGACGCTCGGGCAGGAGAGCAATGCCGTGACCGACAATCCGCTCATTTTCGCAGCTACTGCGGAAGCCTTGTCAGGCGGCAATTTCCACGCCGAGCCGGTCGCATTCGCCGCGGACATGATCGCGCTCGCGCTCTGCGAAATAGGTTCACTCGCCGAGCGACGTATCGCGCTGCTCGTGGATCCGGCGCTGTCGGGGTTGCCCGCGTTCCTGACCCGCAAGCCTGGTCTCAACTCGGGTTTCATGATGCTCCAGGTGACGGCGGCGGCGTTGGTCTCGGAGAACAAGCAGCGCGCCTACCCTGCCAGCGTCGATTCCATTCCGACTTCGGCGAACCAGGAGGATCACGTTTCGATGGCGGCACATGGCGCGCGGCGTCTGCAAGGTATGGTAGCGAATGTCGCTGGCATCGTCGCAATCGAGTGGTTAGCCGCGACGCAGGGATGCGACTTCCACGCGCCGCTCTCCTCGAGCGCAACGCTCGAGCGCGTGCGCCGTCTGTTGCGCTCACACGTTCCGCCACTCGAAGAGGATCGCTATCTGTATCCCGATATCTGTGCAGCGACCGACCTTGTCACACGTGGAGTGTTGGCCGAGTCCGTGCCGGAGGTTGCGCTACCGTGGGTCTGCGGGTAGCGGCAGCGCGATGGGGAGCTCATTGGATTGGCTGACGGTGCGGCGCGGCAAAGCGCCGCTGATCGTCAGTATTCCCCACGCGGGCACGATCATCCCCGCGCCGCTTGCAGCGCGACTCGTCTCAGAGTGGCTCGCGCGCAAAGACACCGATTGGTATGTCGCGGAGCTGTACGAGTTCGCGGCCGGGCTCGACGCTACGATCGTGCAGACTGCGATCTCCCGCACAGTCATCGACGTGAATCGTGATCCGTCGGGCGCATCGCTCTATCCGGGTCGGCCAACCACTGAGCTCTGTCCAACGACCACGTTCGATGGCGAGCGGCTCTACCGGGATGACGCCGCACTGGCTGCGGCCGACATTGCCGAGCGTCGTGAGCGCTACTTTGATCCGTACCACCGCACGCTCCGCGACGAACTCGATCGCTTGCACGCGCACCACGACCAAGTTGTTCTCTACGACGCGCACTCCATCCGCTCGCGAGTGCCACGACTGTTTGCCGCCGAGTTGCCGATCTTCAACGTGGGTTCGAACGGTGGAAGTAGCAGCGCCTCGCTGCTAGTCGCGGCAGTTGCAGCGCACTGTGCCGCGAGCCGACGGTCGCACGTCGTGGACGGGCGTTTTCAGGGGGGCTATATCACACGGCACTATGGCGATCCGGCAAGTGGCGCGCACGCGTTGCAGATGGAGCTGGCATGCCGTGGCTACCTGCAAGAACCGGACCTACCGCTGACGACTGACAACTGGCCACCGCCCTACGATCGCGCGAAAGCGGCGCCGCTGCAGGATGTGCTGCGCAGCGTGCTGCAAACCTGTAGCGAATTCGCGCGGAGCCCAAGGAGTTTCAAGTCATGATCCGTTCCGACGCTAGCCGCATCGTTCGAGCACGTCGCGGCCCGACACTCACTGCCAAGAGCTGGCTGACCGAGGCGCCACTCAGGATGCTTATGAACAACCTCGATCCCGAGGTTGCCGAGAAGCCGAGCGAGCTCGTCGTCTATGGGGGAGTCGGGCGTGCCGCACGCGATTGGCAGTGCTACGACAACATCGTGGCGACCCTCGAGCGTCTCGACGCCGAGCAAACCTTGTTAGTGCAGTCTGGTAAGCCGGTTGGCGTATTCCGGACGCATGTCGATGCACCGCGCGTGCTGATCGCCAACTCCAATCTGGTGCCGCACTGGGCCAACTGGGAGCACTTCAACGAGCTCGATCGCAAGG
>JAGRJB010000054.1 GCA_020442965.1 Pseudomonadales bacterium | reverse complement strand
CTCATCGAGTTGATGATCGTCGTGGCGATCATCGGTATTTTGGCCGCGATCGCGATCCCGGCTTATCAGGACTACACCATCCGTGGTCAGGTCTCTGAAGGCTTGAACCTGGCCGCTGGTGCCAAGGCTGCCATCTCCGAGACGTTCTCGAGCACGGGCACTGCCCCGGCGACTCGTGCGGCCGCTGGCCTGTCGGCCAACGCAGTCGACACCAGGGGTAACTACGTGTCGCAGCTCGCGGTCGTCAACGGCGTGATTACGATCACGTACAGCAGCACAGCCCCGCAGCGTGCCAACGCCGCGATCACGGGTTCGACGCTGACGCTGGTCCCGTACCTCGCCACCGACCGTAGCGTCATCTGGAAGTGCCGTGCGGTGGGCTCGACTGCCAACCCGTCGGCCGTGCTGATGAACGGTGCCGCCAACGCTGTCGGCACGTTGCTGGCCAAGTACGCGCCGTCTGAGTGCCGCGCCTAATCTGCCAACTCCTCTGAGTTGTTCAGGTTGCGAAGCCCCTCCTCGGAGGGGCTTCGTCTTTTGGGAGCCCGGTCACGCAGCGCTCACAGCACTCGTGCGACGATTGGGCTGATTTGACAATTGCCCGCAGCCTGCCCTCCGGTAGACTAGGGCGTTCCACAGGATGGATTCGGTCGCTCCTAAGTCCATGAGTGCAAATGAAACTTTTGTAGCAGGCGCCGCGCGCGGCCTGGGCGGCTTGCCGCAACGGCTCGTGCAGGACGGCGTGGTCGAGGAATCGGCCATGTTGGTTGCCTTGCAGAACGCCAAAGAACGCCGCACCAGCTTTGTCACCCAGCTGGTGAGCAACGGTGCGGCGCAGGCACGCGATATCGCCATTGCTGCAGCATCGGAATTCGGCGTGCCACTCCTCGATCTGGATTCGATCCAGCTCGATCTCGATACCGTCAAGCTCGTCACGGACAAGCTGCTGCAGAAGCACCGTGTGTTGCCGCTTTTCAAGCGCGGCAAGCGCCTGTTCCTCGGCGTGGCCGACCCAACGAATCTGCTGTCAGTTGACGAAATCAAGTTTCAGACGGGCCTCGGCATCGAGGCGATCGTCGTCGAAGACGACAAGCTGCAGGCCGCGCTCGACAAGACACTCGAGCAAGTCGACACGCAGATGCCGAACCTCGGCGACGAAGATGGCTTCGATCTCGAGAACCTCGACGTCTCGGGCGGTGAGCAGGAGTTCGACACGATCACGCGCGACGACGTCGAAGACGCGCCGATCGTCCGCTTCGTCAACAAGTTGATGCTCGATGCCATCCGTCGCGGCGCGTCAGATATCCACTTCGAGCCCTACGAGAAAACCTATCGCGTGCGCTTTCGCATGGACGGCGTGCTGAAGGAAATCGCCCAGCCGCCAGTGCAGTTGTCGCAGAAAATTTCCGCGCGCCTCAAGGTCATGTCGCGTCTCGATATCGCCGAACGGCGCGTGCCGCAGGACGGCCGCATCAAGATGAAGCTGTCGAAGACGCGTGCGATCGATTTTCGTGTCAGTTCCTGCCCGACGCTGTACGGCGAGAAGATCGTACTGCGTATCCTCGATCCGTCCTCGGCCATGCTGGGCATCGACGCGCTCGGTTACGAGCCCTTTCAACGTGAGTTGTACCTCAAATACCTGGCCAAGCCGCAAGGCATGATCCTGGTCACGGGGCCCACGGGCTCGGGCAAGACCGTATCGCTCTACACCGGCCTCAATATTCTCAATCGCGAAGACACTAATATCTCGACCGCCGAGGACCCGGCGGAGATCAACCTGCCGGGCGTCAACCAGGTGAACGTCAACCCGAAAGTGGGACTAACATTCGCCGCGGCGCTACGCGCATTCCTGCGCCAGGATCCGGACGTGG
>JAGRJB010000053.1 GCA_020442965.1 Pseudomonadales bacterium | reverse complement strand
CAGCGTTGAGGCATAGTTGACCACTGGCACGGTGCGAGCGAGCCATGGATTGTGCCATTCCGACAGTACTTCCTGCGTATCGAGATCGAGATACGCCGTCACGAAATTCGACATGTTCTTGTATGTCGTAGCGTCGATCTTGTACGAGCGACTGAACGACAGAATGGCTGCCCAGAACATCGGGGTCAGCGTTTTTCCATCCTCGAAAATCCCGTAGACAATACCCTTGATCAAGCTGATGACTTGCCGATGGTCAGCCAGATCGCCATCCATCTTGATCTGGGCATACAACAGGTCCGCAGGATCGCTGAAATCAAGCTTGCGCCGCGCGGCGGCCTGCGTGCTGCCTGCGCCGAGCAGCAGCGCGGTCGACGCAGCTCCCGCACCGAGCGCGCGACGCCGAGTGATGCGCGTACCTTGAATGCTCATCGCGTGGCCTCCTGACCCCTGCTGTTCTCTCAACCCCGTCGCGCAAGATCATGCGTTGGCGAGGATCTCCAGCGCTGCGCGCTCGCCCGATTCCAGCGCCCCTTCGAACCCTCGCGCCATCAATGCTGTGTGTTCGCCAGCGAAATGCCAGCCACCCAGCGGCTCGACGAGCGCCTTGTTGAAACGCGGAATCTGTCGCGGCGCCCAGGTAGCATACGAGCCGCGCGAGAATGGATCGTTCTGCATCGACCAGACGCGCAGCGGCCGCAGCGCTCCTTGCAGCGACGGCCGCATGCTCTCCAGCTCGCGCATCACAAAGCGTGCCGCATCATCGAAGCTCATCCGATCGAGCTGCGCCGCGTGATGGCCATTCGCGTAGGCGAGAAAACAGACGATCGACTGACCGTCGATATCCTTCAGTGCGTTGAACCGCCCGACCGGACCGTCCGTCCACAGCGAGGGAGGCAGCCCATCGTCTTCCCAGAAGCGCCGTGTGAATTCGAAATGAATCTGGTACGTTTTGTGATAATCGAGATCGAGCACCGCCTCGGCTTTTTCGCCCACCAGGGGTGGGTCGATTGCCAGGTATCGCAGAACCGGCGCCGGCAGCGTGCAGATCCCCACACGCGCACGCACTCGTGAACCGTCTTCGCAAATTGCCACGACACCAGCATCGGTCGTGCCGATACCTGTCACACGAGTTGCGATGCGAATATCACCATGCAGTGAGCGCGCCATCGCTTCCGGCAGCCGCTGGTTGCCGTCGGCGCAATTGACGCGCGGGCCCTCGACCGCTTGTAGCTTCTGCCAGGTAAAGTAGTGGTATAGGTGTAACGCCGTCAGCGTAAAGAAATCATTTCCGTAGCTCGAGTTGGACTGCAGAATACGCAGCGCTTCCGGATCAAACCCACGTTCGAGCAAGATGGACTGTACCGGCCTGTCATAGGCGGCGAACCGTGGGTCACGCCAGTCGCCCAGGTTTTCGAACGGATTCAGTTTCAGCAACTCACCAAAATAAACATCCCAAGGCGTCAAGTGTCGCAACGGCTCAGGAAACGTGTTCATCGGCGATGCCGCCCAATCCTCGACACGGATTGTGCGACCGCGGATGTTCAGCGCAACTTCCCCTTTGATCGGCTCCGTGCGCGGGCGCGCCGGCGCGAGCTTCACCTTGAGTCGGGCGGCGAGATCCAGCGCCCGCGCATAGCGCGGTCCCAGCAAACTGCCGCCTCCCTCCGGGCGTCCAGGTAGTTTGTCGAGGGTAAACATGCGACCGCCGACGCGATCGCGTCCCTCGAGCACACAGACCTTGAGCCCCTGCTCTTCGAGCAGCATCGACGCATACAAACCCGACAGTCCCGCCCCAATGACCAGCACGTCCGCATCGCGGGCTTCGCTGCTTCGCGCCGCCGCACCGGCGCGAGTTACAGCAGCGATTCCACTACCCGCAGCGGCCATCAGTGCGCCCGATGAGGCGATGAAGCGGCGTCGTTTCATCCCGATTCGACTTAGTACTTGTAGCGCAGCGTCAATCCAAACTTGCGTCCTTCCGACCGCAGATACGGGAAGCTGAAGTTGTTACCTGGTACGGTGATATCGCGAAACCGCGTGACCATCAGGAGGCCATCATCGTCGGTGAGATTCTCCACGTAGAGCGTTCCGGTGAACGGTCCCTTCGCAGCGGTTGCGCGCACGTTCGTGCGCCAGAAGCTGTCCGCATAGGCCAGGTTCACTTCGTCGCTATAACGCTTGCCCATATACGATTCGTCGAGACGCAAAGTGCCGTCCCAATCGTTCGGCAGCGACATCGTGTAGCTCACCGCGAACGATCCCTGGATTTTCGGAAATCGTGCCGCCACTTTCCCGGCCGCCTGCGGATCACCGAAAACCTGCTGGACGTTGACTGAATTGAAGTCCGTGTATTCGGCATTGATGTACGCGAACGTGGCATCAAGTTTCAACGCCTCGGTCGCCGCAAAATGACTCTCGAGTTCCAGGCCTTTGATCTCGGTCGAACCGGCGTTGTCGACCACGTTGTACTGCGTGAGATCGGTCGGTGAACGGAACACCTGGCGGCGTGTCACCTGATCGTTCCACTGCATGAAGAACGCGGCGAGATTCACTGTCGCACGTCGATCCAACCACGATGACTTCACGCCGATCTCGTAGTTCTTGAGGGTCTCCTCATCGAGCGCGATACCGACGCCGTAGGTGGTTTGGATGTAATCGCGTTGTGCCTGGGGCAGGCCCGCGATATTGGCGTTGAATTGCTGCGGCTTGTTACCTTCGGAATACACGCCGTAGATCATCAGATCGGGGGTAGCCTTGAAATCGATGATCACGCGTGGCAGCCAGGCATTGGTAGTTGCCGACAGCTCACGGCGCGTCGCCCCCTGGCCACCCGTGTTGGTAATTTTCTCTTGCTGATAGCGAACCTCGGCGCTGGCGTTCAGGCGATCCGTCAACGCATAGCTCAACGATGCAAATGCCGCGACGTTTTCCGTATCAACGCGATCCGGCTCCAGCGTCGCCGGGAAATCCGTAAGATTGGCCGCTCGACTGAAGACCCGCTCATCGAAGCGGCCGTCGTACCAATACAAACCGGCCACGTAGTTCAGGCGCTGCGTGCCGTCGGACACCAGCTTGAGCTCGAGCGACTTGTTGTCGAAATCCTGCAGTGTCGCGCTGGCGGCGGCCGGCACGCCGGTAAAATCAAGATCGTTTACCGCAGAGTTGTGCTCATCGTACTTTGCCATGGTGAATGAGAGTTCATGGCCCGCAAGGTGGAACGCGGACTTCAACGACAGCATCTCGCCCGTTCGATCGAATCCAAACTCTTTGATACCTAGCGCATTCGGCCCGACCACTGTATTCAGCGCCGGTTGGCCCGTCGTGGGAATCGCACCGCAGTAGAAGCGAAAGCCACCGGTAAAGAACGGACCGCAATTGAGATCCGCGGCACCGACCATGAGGAACGGCGTCAGGCTATCGTCGTCCTCCTGCCGCGTGTAACGCAAATCAAAGCGCATGGCATCGGTGGGCATCCAGGTCAGCACCGCCGATCCTGACAACGATTCCTCCTCACCCAGGCGCGCGCCATCGAGCGCATTGCGAAACTTGCCACCATAGTTGTAGCTGCGAATATGCACGCGACCGAATAGTTTGTCCTCGATCATCGCGCCTGACAGGCTCCCGCTATACTCGCGCAGGTAATTGGATCCGAGTGTCGCGGAGGCGTCGGCCTCCAGCTCGTTTCGCGGCGCTTTGGACACGAAATTCACGGCGCCGCCGAAGGTCTGGCGTCCGAACAGCGCGCTCTGCGGCCCTTTGATGACCTCGACGCGTTCAAACTCGCTGAAATCGAGCGACTGGATGGATCCCGGCATGTACACGCCGTCGATAAAGAACGAAGCATTCTGGCGCGTCGGGTTCGCGGTATTGATCTCCATGCCACGAATGCGCGGTTGGCTGATCTGACGACTGCCTTCCTTCTCGTAATGAAAGCCGGGCGTCAGGCTCGACAACTGAGCGACGTTGCTAATGCCTGCCGCCGCGATGGTATCCGACGTGACGGCCGTGATCGTGAGTGGCACATCCTGCAGGCGCTCGTCGCGCTTGCGCGCCGAAACGATAACTTCCTGCAATTCCGCCGTGGTTCCCTCCGTCGCGGAGGCTTGCCCCAGCGTCGGTTCGGCGATCAGGCTCGCCAGCAGCAGGGGAACAATGAACTGGCCGCGAAAAATCATGCAATAAACTCCTAAAGGTCGGTGAGCGTTCTCAGAAAATGGGGATCAGGACGTCGCTTTGTCTCGATGCAATGCCGCACGCTGCCAGATGGCCGCATCCTCGTTCGACGGTTCAGCGGCGCTGACGATCGATACAAAGCCAGCACCTGCGAAACAGGCGACGCGCGTGACGACGAAAATAGCTGTTGCGCGGCGTTCAAACACGACTGAGGATCTCGATGGCGGCGCGTTCGCCCGATTCAAATGCGCCTTCCATGCCGCGTTGCATGATGGCCGTGTGCTCGCCACAAAACACGACGCGCGGCAGTCCATCGCGCAAATGATGGCCGTATTGCCGGATCTGGCCGGGCTTCCAGTACACCCAATCGCCGGCACCGAATGGATCACGCGCGCACGATTGAACCGTAATCGGCTCGAGGACGCCGCGCATGGACGGTCGAATTTGCGCGGCGACCGCCGCGACATACTCGAAGCACTGCTGATCGTCCATGAAATCGAACCGGCGCGCTTCGGCACCGTTGACGAAGGCGATCATCGAGGTCGTTTCCCCGTTCGGGCCGCGGTTGAGTGGTGTTAGTCGCTCGACGCCCGTGTCGGTCCACATGGCCGCCGGCAAACCATCCTTCTCCCAGTAGTGCTCCCGCAGTCGCATATGCACTTGAATCGACAGTCCATAGTCGATCTCTTGCACCGCATGAGCGAGCGGCTCCGGCAAACCGGGCGAGAACAGTACGTCCCGCAAGCGCGGCATCGGCATGGAGACGACGACGAATCGCGCTCGGTAGGACGACGCGTCAGTGCAATGCACGGTAACGCCGTCCGCGGTGCTATCGATAGCATAGACCGCTTTGCCCATGAGTGCCGCGTTCTCGAGTGCGGCAGCCATGGCTTCGGGGAGACGCGAATTTCCACCTTCGACCTGCAGTCCGCTGTTCGCGCCGGCCGCGAGGTTCCCGCGACTGGCGTCACCCACGTGGTAGCGACGCATTTCATGCAGCGCAGACGTGTTAGCCAGCGTATCCGTGTGTACGACAATACCGGCCAGATCGATGGTTGCCTGATTGTGACCAAGTGAGCGCAGATAGTCGGTGGCCGGGATGTCCCACTTCTCGAACTCAGGGGTGAGCCATGCGTCGAGCGACCGCCCGCGCAGCGGCGCATCGCGATACATCAGCGTCGACAACAGTTGATGCGGCAGCAGTTTGCGATCGGCCCCCGAGAGCGGGTTGACATCGCTGGTCTGCCAGTCATCCTTGAGGATCGGTTTGCCGCCGAGGTGATACAGCCAATCTCCAGGCGGCGCGAGGGGCTTCAGCGGATTCACTGCAAGCTTCAGGCGGCGTGCCGTGTCGAGCATACGCGCATAGGCGGCACCGATGACTTCGCCACCGGCTTCCACGGCGCCCGGCACCATTTTCAGGGTATAGACGCGGCCGCCGACCCGCTGACGACCTTCGAGGACTTGGACCGCGAGCCCTTGCTCTTGCAACATGAGCGCGGCATTTAGCCCGGACAGACCCGCGCCGACGACGATCACGTCCAGCGGACGGCTCTCGCCGGCGTACAGTGGTTGCGGCAGCTTGGCCATCACACCGCCCAGCAGGGCCAGGGCAGTGCGTCGATCAATGGTTGTCATGCTATCTACTTACAGTCGCGGTGGATCGGTACGCTCACAGAAGACACTCATCCAGCCTAGATTGAATCCAATCAACGCAGCATCCGGATCGTGCAGCGAATAGGCGATGAAGGGTTCTTTGCCTTTGCGTACCGACAGAAACATGAAATCGGGGTTGTGTTCAAAGTAGGGATATTCTTTGTCGCGCAGCCTGAGGACATAGTCAGCATCGTCCGACCGGCGGTG
>JAGRJB010000052.1 GCA_020442965.1 Pseudomonadales bacterium | reverse complement strand
CCGCCCATCGGCACGCCATGCGCGATGCGGCTCGAGCGAACCGCGCGTCGCTGCGCCAGTTCGCTCAGATAGTGGGCCGTGGCTTCGCCCTCGACGGTGGAGTTAGTCGCCAGGATCAGCTCTGTCACCTCACCGCCTGCCAGAATGGCTTCGAGTTCGCGTATGCCAAGTTGCGCGGGCCCGATGCCATCGAGCGGCGACAAATGCCCCATCAAGACGAAATACCGGCCCCGAAAGCTGCCGGATTGCTCAATCGCAACGAAGTCGGCCGGTGACTCCACGACGCATAGCTGCGACACGTCACGCTGCTTGCTCGCACAAACGAAACAGAGTTCGCCCTGCGTCAGCATCCGACACCGCGAGCAGCGATTCACCAACTGCAACGCCTGGGTGAGCGAGTCGGCCAGCGCACGCGCACCGGCACGGCCGTCCTGCAACAGATGAAAAGCCATCCGTTGCGCGCTCTTGGGTCCGACGCCAGGCAGCGTACGCAAGGCATCGATCAGCTGTTCGAGCGCCGGCGCGTGCTTCATCAAAACGGCAGCTTGAATCCTGGGGGCAGCTGCATGCCAGACATCACACCCGACATCTTCGCCTGCGTCTCGGTCTCCACCTTGTGCACGGCGTCATTAATGGCCGCCGCAATCAGGTCTTCGAGCATTTCACGATCTTCGCCGATGATCTGCGGTTCTATCTGCACGCGTCGCACTTCATGCTTGCCCGTCATGGTCACCTTGACCATGCCTGCGCCGGACTCGCCAGTCACCTCGAGATTCGCAATCTCCGCCTGCGCCTTTTGCATGTTGGCCTGCAACGCGGCGGCCTGCTTCATCATATTGCCTCGCATCTTCTCTCCTTGCGGTTTAATCGTTAGCCGTTAGCGCTTGGCAGGACGTACCGTTTCGGGGTGCAGCGTCGCTCCGAAACGCTGCTGCAGCGCCTGCACGGTCGGGTCACCCTCGAGTGACCGGCGCGCCTCGACCAGGCGGTCCGCTTCCTCGCGCTCACGCGCTCGTGCCGGCGTTTCGATATTCGGTGCATCCTCGCGCCACTCGACTTTGACAGGGCTACCGAAATATTTCCCGAGCGCCTCGATCAGTCGCTCGCGCTGCGCAGGCGTCGCCATGGCCGCGTGGCGCGGATCGATCGAGAGCGCCACCACGTTCTCGCGCCGACCCACCAGCGCGCAGTTGGCGGCGAGCTGCCGTGCGGCGCCACTGAGATCGAGCGCCGCGAGGATTTCTGGCCAGTTCGAATCCGCGGCAGGGACTTGCGCACTGGCTGCTCGCGCACGCGTGGTCGCGCTGGGTTTCGGCGCGCCGCGCTGCGCCACGGGTGCGGCAACGGGAGGCGCCGCGGTACTCGCGCCGGTGGCGGGTCGAAAGGCGAGCATTCGTATCAGAGTCATCTCGAACCCCGCGCGTGGGTTCGGCGCGAGCGCCAGATCGCGTCGCCCCATGATCGCGATCTGATAGTAGAGCTGCACGTCCTCGGCATCGAGGTCGCCCGCAATCGCCGCGATGAGTTCGGGGTCGAAATCGTCTGCGACTTCTGTGCCCGGCACCACCTGCAGCAAGGCAACCTGCTGCAGCAGCGACGCCAGATCGTTCAGCACGGCCGCGTAATCCGGTGAGAATTCTTCCAACTGACGCGCCGCTGCCAGCACGCCCGCCATTTCACCCGCCGCCAGTGCCCGCCCGATGTTGGCGACGTGCTCGCGATCGATCGAGCCGAGCATTGCCCGAGCGGCTTCGGTATCGACCTTGCCACCGCCAAAGGCGATCAACTGATCGAGGAGCGACAGACCATCGCGCAGACTACCGTCGGCGGCTTGCGCAAGCAGTTTGAGAGCAGCCGGCTCGAATGCGACCTTCTCGGCGTCCAGGATGTGCTGCATGCGGCCGCTGATCAACTGCACTGACAGGCGCTTCAAATTGAACTGCAGGCAGCGCGACAAAACCGTTACCGGTAGCTTGTGGGGATCGGTCGTTGCCAACAGAAATTTGACGTGCGGTGGCGGCTCTTCGAGAGTCTTTAGCAAGGCATTGAACGAACTATTCGACAGCATATGCACCTCGTCGATCAGGTACACCTTGAAGCGTCCCCTGGCCGGCGCATACTGAACGTTGTCGAGCAGTTCCCGGGTGTCGTCGACCTTGGTGTTCGACGCAGCATCGACTTCGATCAGGTCGATAAATCGCCCCTCATCGATTTCCCGGCAGGCGCTGCAGCTACCGCAGGGATTGGCCGTTGGCCCCATTTCGCAATTGAGGCACTTGGCCAGGATGCGGGCGATCGTGGTCTTGCCAACGCCGCGAGTGCCGGCAAACAAATACGCATGGTGCAGGCGTCCTGCCTCCAGCGCGTTGGAGAGCGCGCGCAGGACATGGGTTTGTCCGACGGTGTCGGTAAAATTCTTGGGTCGCCACTTTCGAGCGAGGACGAGATAACTCATACGCCAGCCAGTCAGGTGCCGGAATCGGCAGATATCGCTTCAGACCGGACAGTGTAACCATTGCTGCGGGTGTAACAAACCGCATTGTGGCCGCTCGGTATGAGGCTTGATTGAGTGGTCCGCGCCAGCCGCTCCCCGGCACCCGGCTGCGCCGCTGCCGCTGCTCCCTTCCGGGCCTGACGG
>JAGRJB010000051.1 GCA_020442965.1 Pseudomonadales bacterium | reverse complement strand
TCGTCGAGTTTCCGAGCCAGGTGAATGAATACTGGTTCTCGACGCCCGAGGTCCTGAGTCGCTTCGCTGTTCACTACGAGACGGGCAAGCCGATTCCTAAGGAATTGGTCGACAAGGTGTTGGCCGCGCAGAACTTCAACCAGGGTTTCGCTACGGTCGAATACCTCGCCTCGGCACTGTACGACATCAAGATTCACCTGGCTGCGACGCCTGACAAATCGATCGATCCGGGCGAATTCGAGAGGGTGACGATGGCCGAGATCGGCTGCCCACCCGAAATCGTGATGCGCCATCGGCCGACCCAATTCGGGCACATCTTTGCAGACGATAACTATTCCGCCGGCTACTACGTCTATATCTGGGCTGACGCCATGACGGCCGACGTTTACGAAGGCTTCATGGAGAAGGGTGGGTTGTACGACCAGAGCGCCTGCAAACTACTTGAGACTTCGATCATGAGTGTCGGCAATTCGATTCCGCCCGATGAGGCTTTCCGGCGATTCCGTGGACGTGATGTCGATACGGATGCATTGATGCGCGATCGCGGTTTTGCGGTCGCGTAGGATTCGTCGCTAGCGATCACGATAAGTCGGTAACCACGCTGCGAGCAATTCGAGCGCACGTTCGATCTCCATCTCGCTCACGGCGAACGACAAGCGCACGTGGCGCGGGCCGTCCACGGTGTCGAAGTCGATGCCCGGCGCCAGCGCCACGCCGGTTTCATCCACCGTGCGGCGGCAGAACTGCAAACTATCCTGGGTCAGGTGCGTGAGATCGGCATACAGATAGAACGCACCGTCCGGCAACTGGATGCCGGGGATGCCGAGCGACTTGAGTCCGGCGGCGAGGCGAGTTCGGTTGTGCCGATAGATCTCGACGTAGCTCTGAAGATCATCGGGAACATCCATGGCGGCAAGCGCCGCATGCTGCGCGACACTCGATGGTGTGAGAAACAGGTTGATCAGATAGGAACTGAGTGGGACGGACCATTGTTCCGGGACGACTAACCAGCCGAGCCGCCAGCCGGGCATGCGATAGAGCTTGGAGAAGCTATTGATGACTACCGCGTTGGGATCAAGTTCCAGGGCGCTGACGGCGCGTTGACCGAACGAAATACCATGGTAGATCTCGTCGGACAACAACAGTATGTCGCGCTCGCGGCACAGAGAGACGATGGTTGCCAACTGTTCCCGATCAAGCATCGTGCCGGTCGGGTTAGCGGGACTCGCAAGGATGAGACCGGTGGGCGCTGGTTGCAACGCTGCCAACATATCTGCCGTCAAACGGTAGTGGTGCTCCGCCCCGCAGGAGATCTCGACGCAATTGAGCCCCAGTGCGCGCAAGGTATTTCGATAGGCGGGATAGCCAGGGCGCAATACTGCAACACTGTCCCCCGGCCGAAACATCGCGGCCAGACAAGCGACGAGAGCGGCGCTGGCACCGGCTGTTAGTAGTATCCGGTTGGGCGGGAGAGTCACGCCGTATTCATCCAGATAGTGCTGCGCGAGCCGCTCGCGCAGGACCTCGGATTCCCAATAGCCGAGCGCGTCGGTGTCCAATGCACGGTGCGCAGCAGCAATCGCCGCAGCTGGCGCGCCCGCCGACGGCTGTCCGAAGTGCATGCCGATCACGGGTAATCCCCGACGATGGCGCGCGGCCGCGCGGCGACCGATTTCGCCTGCATTGAAAACCGGAACGGTGGGCCCGCGTAGCGGTGCGATCGTCATTGCCGCACTCTAACGGCCTTGTCCTGTTACGTCGATCTCGGCTGCGTGGAATCTCCGGAATGGAAGAGGAACGTCGGCGCCGCAAGTCGATGGCGTTCCGATCAGTTCATGTACCCAGAGGTCGAGTGCCGCGGCGGTCGTTGCGGGCAGGGATCTGGCCAGTAAGTCCGCGCTGATCACGGGAGCAACATCGTGGCCGGGGTCCGAGCCCCGTACTGGCCACCACCGGCTGCTGCTACTTCGAGAACTGCGATCCTGTGATTCAGGGAGGCTGGATCACTAACAAGGTGCCGGCGGGCCGACGATAGAACAGGTCGATCGAGCTGGTCGCTGGGCGCCTGGGCTGATCGCGTGCGGCAGTTGCGTCAGACGGCGCTCATGGCGCGCAGCGTGAAGACGGCGATGCGATTGTTGGCCGGCATGTTCACTATCGCCTGTAGCACGAATCCGCACGATTCAGCGACGGCTTGAACGTCCGTCAGATCGCGCACGCCCCATTCTGGATTGCGCGAACGCAGCGATTCGTCGAAGTCCAGATTCGATTCGGCGGTGTGGCTGCCGCCTTCCTTGAAGGGTCCATAAAGAATCAACGGCGCGCGGGGCGCAAGCTGCGTGCGTGCGCCTGCGAAGAGCGCTCGCGTCGCAGACCACGGTGAAATGTGAATCATGTTGCAACAGACTAGACCACTGAATGGACCATGCACCGGCCAGGGAATCGCGTGTACATCCAGTTCGATCGGTGCATGGATGTTAGTCAGGCCGCTTTGTGCGATACGTGTGGCAATCGTCGCGCAACTGTCGTGATCCGGGTCGGTTGGTTGCCAGATGATGCCGGGCATGACGCTCGCAAAGTGGACGACGTGCTGACCTGTGCCAGCGGCAACCTCGAGTACTTCGCCGTCGTCCGGTAGCAGGTCTCGCAATACCTCGACGATCGGTTGCTTGTTGCGCTCGGCGGCCGGACTGAAACGCAACTCTACTGTCACGGCGCCTTGGCCGACGCGGTTTCGCGAGAACCCGACAACGCCAGGAGTGCGGCGCTGTTCATGCCGGTAGTAGCGATGGTTCGTAACGTGTCGCGACGAGTGGTCATGGTGACACCCTCCCAGGGTGAAAATCCTAGCACGGCGAACGGCGCTCGGTACGACAACCGCTGGCCGCTAGTTCGGCTCACGTGCGGTCGGCGAATGCGAGCCGATGGAGCGCGCCAGCGACATACCGGCGAGTTCGTAACCGCGTTTGAAGTCGCGGATGTGTTTGGCCATCCAGTCGCGCGCGGCGCTCGCGTCGCGTTCACGAACCGCCTCGACGATGCGTCGTTCGGCCGTGACGATACGGGCACGCGCTTGTGGCACGCGATCGATCATCGCATCCAGTGACGGCTCCAGTAATTGCAGGAGCGGCTCCTGAGCGAGTATCAGAACGGGATTGCGCACGCAGTTGCCGAGCTGACGGAAAAAGCCGGCTACCTCGCGCACTGCTTCGGTCGTAGCGACGGTTTGGTCTTCACTATTGTGCACGCGAAATGCTTCCGCGGCGTTCTCAAGTGCGACGAGCGCGGCCGGTTCACGCCGCCTCGCCGCTGCCTCGGCGAGCGGTGGCTCCAGCATTGTCATGGCTTCCCAGACGTCCCGGTAGCTGACGTCATGCAGCGATAGTGCGCGGCGAACACTGCCCGCGACCGCATCGTTGTCGGGACGAGTCACGACCATCCGCTTCGAACCACGACGCCGCTCTAACAACCCATTCGTTTCGAGTTCGCGGAGCGCCTCGCGCACGGTGGACCGGTGTACGCCAAGCTGGCGCGCCAGCTCGACTTCCGGCGGCAGGTGCTCACCCGCTGGCAGGCTGCGATCGAGTATTCGCTCCGTCAGCGCAGCGGCGACCCGGCGGTAGCCTGGTTCGATGCGCATGGATTCAAACTCAATGCTCACGCGGCCGCTTCGAACAACTCGCGCCCGATCAGCA
>JAGRJB010000050.1 GCA_020442965.1 Pseudomonadales bacterium | reverse complement strand
CCCAGCACCCGCACGTTCTCGATCCGCCCTTTGGGGCCGACGATCGTCAAGGTTTCCTGCGCCGCATACTGACCCGGTTGAGACAGTGGCCGGTAAGGCTGCAATTCATACCCCCGCCCGAACAACGCCTCGATCGTTTCGACTGTCAAATGAACGTGCCGAGCAGAAATTGCGATCGGCACCGTCTCCGCTTCGTTAGCGGCTGGCTCACGCAATGCGAACTCCGTCGCCGCTCGCGCGATCAAAGTGGCCGTATTGAAAACCGCGATACTGGATGCCTTGGGTAACAACTTTCGGGCCGCACGGATCGTCCCGAGACACGACGGCTGGAATTCCCTGGATAGCGACGGCAGGGCCGCCATCTGTTCTTCAAAAGCATCGTCGATGGCAACCGTCCCATAGGGTCGTGTCCCCTCACGCGGGACACGATGGGCGACAACCGCTATCGATTCGACAGCAGTACCCAGGCGCTCGAGAATCTGGCGGAATGCCGCCTCCGATTCAAGTACGTCGTCGACCACCACTTCATTGATGACCCGGCCGCTATCCGTATCGACCAACGTCCCGAGCAGGCGGGCGGATTCGCATTGCAATACCAGCGTCTTCAAGCTCCTCGCTCCATATTCCGACTGGCGGTGAACACGTCGGCGTGCACTGCCGGCCGCGTCAGCTCTCGCTGCGCCTGGGCCCACGGTCGAGCAATCGCGACCGACAAGGCGTCACAGCAGCCGGCAACAGCAACGATGCACGCGATCATGCCCCTGGCCGCCCGGACGCCGACTTCGGCAAGCGCTGCACCAACTCCGGGACCGATCGGGCGAGCCGCTCCAGATCGTCTACGCTCAAAGCGCGGACCGCTCGATACAGCACGCCGACCGCGCGACCCGAGGTCGCGCTAACCACGCGCCGCCCGGCGGCCGTCAGATAGATGCGCACGATCCGCTGATCGGCCGCGCCCCGCCGTCGCGAAACCCAACCGCGCGCAACCAACAGCCGCAGCAGCTGACTGACTGCCGGAGGTCGCATACCAAGCCGCGCGGCGAGTTGCGACGCCTGCAGTCCGCCGTCCGAGGCGATGACAGCCAATGCCCGATGGGCTCCGACCGACGCATCGGTCATGCGTTCGAGATCGTCATACAGCGACCGCATGCTGTCCGCGAATAATCGCGCGGATAGCAAAGTACGGCGCTCGAGATCGGCGCGCAAATTCTTGCCGCCAACGACCCGGCGATTCGCGCTTGCGTTGTTGATTCTTTTGCTACTCATCGGCACGACAGATTAGCATGTTGCCAGTTAATTAGTTACAATAGTGAAATAATTGCAAAGAGCGAACTAAATTCCAAAGGAATGACGCCCGACCGACAACGACATCTGGACCTCGCGGTGGTAGGTAACTGCGAAGTCGCGGCAATCGTCGACGCCCAGGCGCGCGTCGTTTGGATGTG
>JAGRJB010000049.1 GCA_020442965.1 Pseudomonadales bacterium | reverse complement strand
CGGCATCATCGGTATCAAGGTGTGGATTTTCAAAGGCGAAGTGTTCGATCAGGCTGCGCTCGAGCGTGCGGCGGCTGAGCCCGAGGCGCCGGCAGCGGCCCCGACCGCGCAGCCTGCTGCTGCGGTCGAAGCCCCGACGGCTGCACCGGCGGCCTGAGCGCGTAGTACCTGAGATCGTCGGCAGAGTTAACCAGGTTCAAGAATCATGTTGCAACCCAAGCGAACCAAATTTCGCAAGCAGTTCAAGGGCCGTAACTACGGTCTGGCCCATCGTGGCTCGACCGTCTCGTTCGGCGAGTTCGGGCTCAAGGCCACCAGCCGTGCCCGCATGACTGCGCGCGAGATCGAGGCTGCGCGCCGTGCGATCTCGCGGTCGGTGAAGCGCGGGGGCGAGTTGTTAGTGCGGGTATTTCCGGACGTACCTATCACCAAGAAGCCGCTCGAAGTGCGAATGGGCTCGGGCAAGGGCAACGTGGAGTACTACGTCGTCAAGGTCCAGCCGGGCAAAGTGCTGTTCGAGATCGAGGGTGTCGACGAAGCGACCGCGCGCGAGGCGTTTCGTCTCGGCGCCGCGAAGCTCTCGGTATCGACGATGTTTGTTAAGCGACAGGTGCGCTGATGAAATTCGAAGACTTGCGCAGCAAGGCTGCGGCGGATCTCAAGGGCGAGTTGCTCAAACTCCGCAAGGAGCAATTCAGTTTGCGCATGCAGGCGGTGACCGGTCAGGGCGTCAAGCCGTCGGACTTCGGTAAGGTCAAGAAGAGCATCGCGCGCGTCAAGACCGTGCTGCGTCAGCAAGAAATCGTAGCCGAGAAAAGCGCGGCCGAGAAAATCGCGGTAGGAGCGAAAAAGTAAATGAATGCCACGGAAACTCCGGCTGTCGCCCAAACCGACAATACGGGTTCGCACTCGGTCGTCGGCCGGGTCGTCAGCAACAAGATGAACAAGACCATCGCGGTCGAGATCGAACGACTCGTCAAGCACCCGCGCTATGGCAAGTACATTCGCCGCACGACCAAGCTGCTCGTACACGACGAGAAGAACGAAACGCGCACCGGCGACACGGTGGCGATCGCCGAATGCCGACCGTTGTCGCGTAACAAGAACTGGACGCTCGTTTCCATCGTGGAACGGGCGCCGCAGCCGTAATCACTGAGACGCGGAGCTACGCAGCATGATCCAGTTGCAAACGATGCTGAATGCCGCCGATAACAGCGGTGCGCGGACAGTCATGTGTATCAAGGTGCTCGGTGGCTCACGTCGCCGCTACGCGTCCGTGGGCGATGTCATCAAGGTATCCGTCAAGGATGCGATCCCGCGCGGCAAGGTCAAGAAGGGCGAGGTGTACGACGCGGTCGTGGTACGCACCAGGAAGGGTGTGCGCCGCGCCGATGGTTCGTTGCTGCGCTTCGATACGAACGCTGCGGTGCTGCTCACTAACAAGCTGGAGCCGATCGGTACGCGCATCTTCGGGCCCGTTACGCGCGAATTGCGCAACGAGCGTTTCATGAAGATCGTGTCGCTCGCGCCCGAGGTGTTGTAAGGATGAACAAGATTCGCAAGGGCGACGAGGTCGTCGTTATCGCCGGCTCGGACAAGGGGCGTCGCGGTGCGGTGCTCGCCGTGCTCGGGGGCAAAGTGCTGGTCGCGAACGTCAACAAGGTGAAGAAGCACCAGAAGCCGCGCAACGTCGGTGGCGCGCCGCAGTCTGGCGCCATCATCGACAAGGAAATGCCGCTGCCGATCGCCAAGATCGCGCTGTGGAACCCGGCGGCCGAGAAGGGCGATCGGGTGGGCATCAAGACCTTGAACGACGGCAAGCGCGTACGATTTTTCAAGTCGACCGGCGAGGTCATCGACGCTTGAGGCGTCGCGCGACTTCACTAACCAGGTAACCCGGCAGGAACACACGAGAATGGCCCGATTAAGAGAGTTCTACCGCGACACGGTAGTGCCGCAGCTCCAGAAGGAGTTGGCGCTCGAGAACGTCATGGAAGTGCCGCGCATCACCAAGATCACGGTCAACATGGGAGTGGGCGAGGCCGTGGCTGATCGCAAAGTCATGGACGCGGCGGTCGGCGATCTGATCAAGCTGTCTGGACAAAAGCCGGTGCTGTGCGAGTCGAAGAAGTCGATCGCCTCGTTCAAGCTGCGCGATGGCTTGCCAATCGGTTGCAAGGTGACCTTGCGTGGCGAACGCATGTACGAGTTTCTCGATCGCCTGATCACGATCGCGCTGCCGCGCGTACGCGACTTTCGCGGCATCAGTCCGCGTTCATTCGATGGCCGCGGCAACTACAGCCTCGGCGTCAAGGAACAGATCATTTTCCCCGAGATCCAGTACGACCAGGTCGACAAGATCCGCGGCATGGATATCACGATTACCACGACGGCGAAGGACAACAAGCAGGGCCGCGCCCTGTTGGATGCCTTCAAATTTCCGTTCCGTAAGTAAGGAACTGCAGAGCATGGCCAAGACGAATATGGTGGAGCGCGAGAAGCGCCGCGCGAAGATCGCGGAGAAGTACGCGAAGCGCCGCGCCGAACTGAAGGAAGTGATCCGCAGCCCGAAGAGCACGCCCGAAGCGCGTCTCGAAGCGCAGGTGCGGTTGCAGAAACTGCCGCGCGATGCGAGCCCGACTCGCGGCCGCAATCGCTGCGCAATCACAGGGCGTTCGCGCGGCGTCTACCGCAAGTTCGGCCTGGCGCGCGTCAAGATCCGAGAGGGCGCCGCACGCGGCGAACTGCCGGGTCTGTCGAAGGCGAGTTGGTAAGGAGTCGCCGGCATGAGCATGACTGATCCAATCGCCGATCTCTTGACCCGCATCCGCAATGCGCAGCGCGCCGGCAAGGCCGACGTCTCCATGAGCGCTTCGAAGGTGAAGGCGTCGATCCTCAAGGTACTGAAGGACGAGGGCTACGTCGGTGAGTACCGCATCGCCAACGAGGGTGCGAAGAGCACGCTCGTTATCGAGTTGAAGTACTACGAGGGCCGGCCTGTCATCGACCGGCTCGAGCGCGTGAGCCGACCGGGTCTCAGGATCTATCGCGGCAAAGATGATCTGCCGAAGATTTTGGGCGGCTTGGGCACTGCCATCGTCTCCACGCCGAAGGGAGTGATGACGGACAAGCAAGCGCGCGCGATCGGCCAAGGCGGCGAAGTGCTGTGCATCGTCGCTTGACGAGTCAGATAGAACGGAACCAGATCCAGGACAAGACGACATGAGCCGAGTTGCAAAACGACCCGTAGATTTGCCGCAGGGCGTGACCGCCACGATCGCGAGCAATCTCATCAAGGTCAAAGGCGCCAAGGGTGAACTCTCGTTGCCGGTCGCGGACGGCATATCCGTCGTGCAGCAAGAGAAGGTGCTTTCAGTCAAGTATGAGGACGTCGCCAAGCGGATGGCTGCGGGCTCGACGCGTGCGCACCTCGCCAACATGGTGCGCGGTGTGTCGAAGGGCTATGAGCGCAAGCTCGAGCTGGTGGGCGTCGGCTTTCGTGCGTCGGTGCAAGGCAAGGCCTTGAATCTCACGCTCGGCTTTTCGCACGCAGTGAATTTCCCGATTCCGGAAGGCATCAGCATCGAGACGCCGAGCCAGACCGAGGTTCTGATCAAGGGCATCGACCGGCAGCAGGTCGGTCAGGTAGCCGCCGAGATTCGCGACATTCGGCCACCAGAGCCTTACAAGGGCAAGGGCGTCCGATACAGCGGTGAGAAGATCACATTGAAGGAAGGCAAGAAGAAGTAATTCTTCTAGTAGGCACGTATGTCAATCACCAAGAAAGAGCGGCGGCAGCGCCGCGCGATCAAGACCCGGGCGCGGATTCGCGAGCAGGGCATTGCGCGTCTGACCATTCATCGGACGCCGCGGCACATGTACGCGCAGGTGTTTGATGCATCGGGCGCCACTGTGATCGCTACCGCGTCGACCGTGCAGGCCTCGCTGGCGGCCGGGCTCAAGTCCAAGGGCAACATCGAAGCGGCGCAGGCTGTCGGTCGCGCTATTGCCGAAGCGGCCAAAGCAAAAGGTATCTCGAAGGTCGCATTCGACCGCTCGGGCTTCATGTATCACGGTCGCGTCAAGGCGTTGGCAGATGCCGCGCGTGAAGCTGGCCTCGAAATCTAAGCGGAACTGAACATGGCACGAATCGACAAATCGCAAGCGCAGGACGAGTATCTCGAGAAGCTCGTCGCGGTCAACCGCACGGCCAAGGTGGTCAAGGGTGGCCGGCAGTTTGGCTTCACGGCACTCACGGTCGTTGGCGACGGCGCCGGTCGCGTCGGCTTCGGCTTTGGCAAAGCGCGCGAGGTACCGGTGGCGATTTCCAAGGCGATGGCTGCGGCGCGCAAGAACATGGTGAACGTCGCGTTGCGGAACGATACGTTGCACTTCGCGGTCAAAGGGACTCACGGCGCGACGCATATCTACATGCAGCCGGCCTCTGACGGTACCGGCGTCATCGCGGGTGGCAGCATGCGTGCGGTGCTCGAGGCTGCCGGCGTTCGCAATGTGCTGGCGAAGAGCTATGGCTCACGCAATCCGATCAACGTCGTGCGCGCCACGGTCAAGGCGCTCGGCTCGATGCGTTCGCCCGACGAAATTGCGGCCAAGCGCGGCAAGTCCGTCGAGGAGATTCTGCATGGCTAACGAATCAAAACTGAAAGTGACGTTGGTCAGGAGCCTTGCGGGCCAGATCAGGAACATCACCTCGTCGGTACGCGGCTTGGGATTGCGACGTCCGAATCATACGGTCGTGGTCGCGGATACCCCCGAGAACCGCGGCATGATCAATACGGCTACTCACCTCCTCAAGGTGGAGCGCGCCTGAGCGCTGCGGCGATTCAGGTAACTTTGGAGTAGATAGATGCGTCTTAACACAATGAAGCCAGCCCCGGGATCCAAGCGTGCTCGTTTGCGCGTTGGTCGCGGCGCTTCGGCAGGCCAGGGCAAGACTTGCGGTCGCGGCGTCAAGGGACAGCGTGCGCGCAAGGGCGGCTATCACAAGGTCGGTTTCGAGGGCGGCCAGATGCCCTTGCAGCGTCGCTTGCCGAAAGTGGGTTTTCGTTCGGCGATGAAGTCGTCGCGCGCCGAAGTGCGGCTGAGCGAGCTCGTGAAGCTGGATGCAGCGGTGATCGATCTTGCGGCGCTCAAAGCCGCCAACATCGTGCCGGCTTTCGCTGAACAGGCGAAGGTTGTGTTGTCTGGCGAGCTCAAGAAGGCGGTCAAGCTCAAAGGGATTGGCGTGACCAAGGGTGCCCGTGCTGCGATCGAAGCGGCCGGCGGCAGCATCGAGGCGTAAGGCGACGGTTCACACCGACGTCAACGAGTAACGACAGTGGCCAAGAATGCGATCAGCAATCCGGCGGCGGTATTAGGGGACGCCACCCGATCGCGCGAGGTGGTCAATCGCCTGCTGTTCCTCGTGGGTGGCCTGATCGTCTACCGGATCGGTACGTTCATTCCGGTGCCCGGTATCAACCCGGGAGCCGTGGCGAAGTTCTTCGAAGATCAGGCGGAAACGATCCTCGGGATCGTCAACATGTTCTCGGGCGGTGCGCTCGAGCGCCTGTCGATTTTCGCCATGGGCGTCATGCCGTACATTTCGGCGTCGATCATCGTGCAGATGATGGGCATGGTGGTGCCGCAGTGGATGGAGTGGCGCAAGGAAGGCGAAGCCGGTCGACGCAAGCTCACAGAGATCACTCGCTACGGTACGGTTGCGCTGGCCTTGGTCCAGTCCTTCGGTGCTGCGGTGGCGTTGCAGAATGGCGGCATGGTGCAGGTGCCCGGCTGGCAATTCCTGTTCGTCGCCACGGTCACGATGACCACGGGCACGGTATTTCTGATGTGGCTCGGCGAGCAGA
>JAGRJB010000048.1 GCA_020442965.1 Pseudomonadales bacterium | reverse complement strand
CGCTGGCCGAGAACACGAACTTGCCCGACGTGATGTCTACCTGCCCGCCGCCGAAGTTCGCGGCATACACGCCCTGCTTCACCGAGGCGACGATCTCCTCGGCAGTGTGCTTCCCAGGACGCATGTAGGTGTTAGTCATGCGTGGCAAGGTCATATGCGCGAACGACTCCCGGCGACCGTTGCCGGTAGCGGCCACCCCCATCAGCCGCGCGTTGAGCTTGTCCTGCAGGTACCCCTTCAGCACGCCGTTCTCGATCAGCGTCGTGCAGCGCGTCGGCGTACCTTCGTCATCCACGTTGAGCGAGCCGCGTCGCTGCGACAATGTGCCGTCGTCCACGACCGTGCACTCAGGTGATGCCACGCGGTCACCGATGCGGTTGGCGAACGCCGACGTGCCCTTGCGATTGAAGTCGCCCTCGAGCCCGTGCCCGATGGCCTCGTGCAACAGAATCCCAGGCCAGCCCGGCGCGAGAACAACGGTCATCGCACCCGCTGGCGCCGGAATGGCGTCCAGATTCACCAGCGCCTGGCGCACGGCTTCGCGCGCCAGTGCCAGCGGCCGCTCACCGGCTACCAACTCGGGCAGTGAAATGCGGCCACCCGCCCCAGCATAGCCCGTTTCGCGCCGGCCGTTCTGCTCGACGATCACGCTCACATTCATGCGTACGAGCGGGCGCACGTCACCGGCCAGCGTCCCGTCGCTCGCCGCGACGAGCACAACCTCGTGCACCGCCGAGACACTTGCCATCACTTGCGTGACGCGTGGATCGAGCTTGCGCGTCTCGCGATCGATCCGCATCAGCCATTCGACCTTGTCATCATCCGCCAGACTAACGACTGGATCGGCCGGCAGGTACAATCGATGGCCACTCGCTGGCAGCAATGCCTGCGCGCCCAATTCCTGTCCGCTCCTGGCGATGGCTCGGGCCGCTCTGGATGCCTCCTGCAATGCGGGCAGGATGATTTCGTCCGAATAGGCGAAACCTGTCTTCTCGCCCGATAGCGCGCGTACCCCCACGCCCTGCTCGATGTGGGCACTGCCGTCCTTGACCATCCCGTCTTCGAGCGCCCAGCTCTCCTCGCGCGACAGCTGAAAGTAAATATCCGCGGCATCGATCGTCGAGGACATGATGCTGCCAAGAACGGCGTGGATTCGATCGAGATCGAGCCCGCCCGGCTTCAGGATCAAGTCCTGGGCGATCGCGAGTGAATCGGGGGCGGCTGCAAGGGCGGCGGTGGCATTCATCCAGCTACTGTGGGGTCAAAGCACGCGGTGTTCAAGCGATGGGAAGGCTTGACGTCGCGCGATCTGCTCCGCCAGGTCGATTTCGGCCGTCACTACCCCCGTGCCCGCCGGCAAGCGGGCGAGAACCTGGCCCCAATGATCCACGATCATCGAGTCACCATACGTCCTGCGACCGTTCGGATGGGTTCCCCACTGCGCCGGCGCGATCAGTCCCGCGAGGTTCTCGATCGCACGCGCGCGCAGCAAGACCTCCCAATGCGCCTGCCCGGTGGGCACTGTAAAGGCCGACGGCAGCACGAAGAGTTCGGCCCCGCGTTGCGATAGCCGACGAAACAGCTCCGGAAAACGTATGTCGTAGCACACGGCGAGACCGAGCTTGCCAGCAGGCGTATCGACGAGCTGCGGCGCCTGACCGGGCGCCACATGCGCCGACTCGCGATAGGATTCGCCGGCTGTCGGCAAATCGACGTCGAACAGGTGAATTTTGTCGTAGCGCGCGACGCGCTGCCCGTCGGCGTCGAAAACCAGCAGGGCCGATGACACTCGTCCGTCGCGCGCGATCGACTGGAGTGGCAGGGTGCCGCCCACTATCCACAGCCGCAGATCGCGCGCCGTGGCCGACAGGAAATCCTGCATGGGACCGCTGCCATCCGCCTCGGCCACCGCGCGCTTGTCCATATCATTGCGGCCGAGAAAGGCAAAATTTTCCGGCAACGCGGCGAGCTCGGCACCCGCCGCACGCGCCTGGCGCAGCAACACATGAGCCGCCTCAAGATTTGCGCGGATGTCCGGGCCGCTGGTCATCTGAATGGCTGCCAGTTTCGTCATTCGTTGGCCTGCTGTGAGAGTGGTGTCACGAACGGAGCATCCCAATCGCCAACGATCCGAAATGCCAACGGCGTCCCATCAGGTGCGGGGCCGGGTGCGGGCGTCGCCGCAGATTCGCCCTGCAGTCGATTGCGCAGCGCAGCCCAAGCGGCTGCTAGTCGCGATTTTTCGGCGGTGGGCGCCGTCTCCGACGACGTATCGGACATTCGTTGCCAGTCGACATCCAGATCGTAGTCGCGCTTCACAAGATCGATGCGGCCGTGTGCGCCCAGCTCACCTTGTGCGCTCTGCAACTGCCAGCGGTCCAGCACCGCAACCCCCGTTTCAATCCGCAGTTTGGCGGACAACGCCGAAAATGCCGACACATCGCTCGAACCGCTGCCAGGTTCGCCTGTGGTGATCGCGGCGGGCGCGAGCCACGCAACCGGAATCGTCGTCGCCGAGCGTGCTAACAGGATGCCGTCCGACAAGCTGAGCGCAATATCACCCGACAACGCAGCAATACTCGGTCGTTCATTGGCCGGCCAGCTGAACGATCCGTCGGTCACGAATCGCTGCGCTTTCACGCCGAGCCCAAGCCCTAACATGTCGAGCAGCCGGTCGGCAGGGTCCGCCTCCAGCTGCCAAACTAGTTGGCACGCGCGCGCGCAACGACCGCGCATCTCACCATCGCGCCAGAGCGCCGCCATTCGTGCGCTCTCGAGCTGCGCGGCACCGCGTTCGAGCAGCAACCTTCCCGCGAGCGGTCCGAGCGATTTCGAGTCAAGTCTGACGTCCTTGACCGCCAAGTCAACGCCCCAAGGCTGCTCCGCGCTGATCAGCGTCCGCACGGCTGCCAGAATCGCCGGCGTTCGCGTGACATCGAGCGTCTCGAGTGCCACGGTCCAGCGGCGATCCCCCTCGTCCAAGCGCTTTGCGGAACCGATCATCCCAGGCAACACCATCTGCACTTGCAGCGCGCCGGCGGTCGCATCGATGGTCAACCTCTGCTCGCGATTCGCTTGCAAGGACCAGACCGCGCCCTTGTCGGTCAGTGTCGCTTGCAAGGTGACCGGTAACGCTTGCCCAGCACGCTTGGCATACGGCGCGGGCAGAGTGCTCTCGAGCCCCGTCAGACTTGAATCGACCGACAATTGCGCCGGCTGGTCGTCACGTGCGGGCGCGAGCGATCCGGTCCAGGTGATCTCCCCTGCATAGCGCGCGTCTGCTGATATACGCAGCGCTCTCGCCAACTCGCCGGCATCCGCGATGCCTCGTAACGCCAGGATCGGTGGCGCTCCCTCGACCGCATCGCCCGTGGGCTGCCGCAGCGCCAGTTGCACTGTACCGCCGAACCAGTCGCCTTCGAGAGTCGATCGCGTTGGTCGTTGCTCGGCGAATTCCAGCGTACCGCGCAGTCGGTTGATAGCCGGTAGCGGAGCCGGCAGTGTCAGTGCGGCGTCGCCGACACGGATGGTTCCGCGCCACTGCCCGACAGCGGCGCCCGCCGCATCCAGGCTTGCCCGCAGATCGACCGTTGCCGCGCCGCTGCCGTGCAGAGTGGCGAGAATTGGCCATTTTTCGCGTAGCCAGGGCGAGTCCAGGTGCAAACTTCCCTTGGCGGCGACACGACCCGCACCGTTGGCTGGCAGTTCCAGGCGCGCACTCTCGAGGGCGACATCCTCGATGCGCCCACCGACAAGCGCCAGCGTAGTTGCACCGCCTTCGAGCACGAGCTTGCCCTGCGACTCGCGCAATTCCGCATCGAGCGCATCGACCCGCCAGACGAGCGCCGCGATCTGCGCCGCGATGCGCGTCTCGTCGGTCTTGACGCGGAACTCGCCAACGGCCGTACGTGTGCCGCGCAACGCCAGTTCGGCGCGCACCACCCGGCCGTCGCGCAGCGGTGCGAGTGCCTTCACGAGCGTGCTGTCGGGTGCGATTCGCGCCAACGCATCCCGGGTTGCCACAGCATCAGCGCCATCAGTCACGACGTCGATCGCGACCGGCCCTTCCGATTCCAGTCCAACGGTGCCGTCGATCGTAACGGTCGACCGGGGCGACGTCACGGTGAGTTGATCAAGTTGTAAGGTGCGGTGATCGTGATCGCCGGTCATTGCGATTTTGCCGGCGAGCGTGACCACTTCGCTCGCGGCGGACGCGTCCGCGAGCCCATCCTCACGCGATGAAAAAGTGACAGGCTGACCGGGAGCCGGCTCAAACGACCAATGATTCGATTCGCCTGTCAGCGTTCCGCTGACATCGGACGCGCTCATTCTGAGCGCGGGGAACTCTCCGGCGAGTCCGCGTATGCCTGCGCTCAAACTGAATGTCGCCGCGACATCACCGGCGTCGCGCACGGTCAAACGAAGCTGCTGCAGCTCGCCGCTGTTGCGATCGAGTTCCTCTGGCCAAGCGCTTGGCGTGCCGCGAGACGCGACTGCGGCAAGAAAACGGGCGACTGGCATGGGCAGCACCTGACTGCTTACCACCGACGCTGACGTGTCCGCATCGACGACGATCGAAAGCGCTGCGCTGGCGCCCGGTCCCGCCTCGGGCGCGACGTAAAAGTTGTCGATGTCGATCCGCAAGCGCCGCGCAACGCGGCGTAGCTGCCCGGTCATATCGACCCGCTCGAAACGCCAGGCAACGCCGTCGCCCGGATCCGCAGTCGGACCACTCGACTTGAACGCTACGCGCCGCAGGTTGGCCTGCCACCGACCACTAACCACTTCGCCAGCCACCACAGTACCACGCGCATCGAGCGTGACCTGCCCCTGCGCCCCGCGATCGCTCGCGAACTCCGTCAACGACACGCCGCGGCCAATGACGCGCAGTTCGCCATCGACCGCATTCGGTCGGGTATTGATACCTTCCAGCTCGATCGAAACAAACACACTCCGGCCGATCAGCTCCGGCAACAACACTGAACCATATCCCGACACGCCATCGCCATCGCGCCGCACGACAGCTTGGCTTACCTTCATGGTGCGCGCGGTGCCATCGCGAGCATCGACGATGCGTAGCGTGCCGGCTTGCACGTCGAACTGGCCCTGCGGCATGGAACGCACCGTGTCAACGAGACGACGCAGCCAGCTTGCAGTCTCCGCCGGTGCTGCAGCGGCAGCGCGCGGGGACACGGGTTCGCTCGAGGTTGGCTCACGCCGCGCTATCACCTCAATGTCCGGGGCTAACAGCACGACTCGACCTAACGATAGCTCGCCGCCGCGAAAAATCCCCCAGGTATCGAGGTTGAGCTGCACCTCAGGCGCGAGCGCGCGAAAACGCCGGCCGCTTGGCTCCGCAAGTTCGACGCGCGTGAGGACTGCGCGCACGCCGCGCCAGCCCCAACCCACACGCATGGACGCAAAGCGCACCTCGAGACCAGTGCGTTGTTCGAACAGGCGCTCGATCACCGCGCGCTGCTGCGGTACACGCGCCACTACCACGCGTCCAAGCATCAATGCGGTGAGCGCCAACACGCCGACGCCGAGCAATACTCCCCCCGCGCGGCGCCACGACGCCCGCCGGTACCAAAGTAGCTCTGGCTGTTCGTGCTGACCCGGCGTGCGCATCAGAGCAGTAACAGGCTAAACGAGCACGACGTCGTACTGATCAAAGCCATACAGCGCCTCGGCTTGCAAGCGAATGGGCCGCCCAACCTGGCCCTCGAGCTCGGCGAGCGGCGCAGAGTCTTCGTCGAGCAAGCGGTCGATAACATCCTGGTGGGCAAGGATCAGTAATTCTTTACTCGCGAACTGGCGGCTCTGGCGCACGACTTCCCGAAAGATCTCATTTGCGACCGTCTCGGAAGTGCGCACAAAACCGCGTCCTTCACAGGTCGGACAAGCCTGGCACAGCAGATGTTCCAGACTCTCGCGCGTGCGCTTGCGGGTCATCTCCACGAGCCCAAGCGGCGACACACTCGAGACATGGCACTGGGCGCGATCGGCCGCCAGCGCGCCCTCGAGCGCGGCCAATACCTGCTCGCGATGCGCAGCATCGATCATATCGATGAAGTCGATGATGATGATTCCCCCGAGGTTGCGCAGACGGAGTTGGCGCGCGATCGAAACCGCTGCTTCGAGATTGGTGCGGAAGATCGTGTCTTCGAGATTGCGATGTCCAACAAAGCCACCGGTATTGACGTCGATTGTCGTCAAAGCCTCGGTCTGGTCGACGATCAGGTACCCACCCGATTTCAGTGTGACCTGCCGATCGAGCGCGCGATCCACATCCTGCTCGATCGCGTGCAGATCGAACAGCGGCCGACCGTTGGTGTACAGATCGATGCGCGTGGGACTGTGCGGCATGAACGTTCGGGCGAACTCACGAAGTTCGGCGTGCGTGGTCGGATTGTCGACTAGCACACGATCGACGCCCCGGCTCAACTCATCACGCAACATACGCAGCGGCAATGCCAGATCCTCGTGCACCAGATTGCCGGCCGCCGTGCGCGCGGTCGATTCACGGACGTGCTCCCACAGTCGCCCGAGATACAGAACATCGGCGCGCAGCGCTTCAGCGCTCGCGCCGCTGGCAGCCGTGCGCAATATGTAGCCACCCTCTGGTCGGCGTGGCGTGAGCTCGGCCATGATGGACTTCAAGCGACTGCGCTCCAACTCGTCGTCGATCCGCGTCGAGACGCCGATGCCTTCGCCGCGCGGCATGAATACTAACAAGCGTGACGGCAAGGCGACAAATGTCGTAAGTCGTGCGCCTTTGGTGCCGATCGGCTCCTTGACAACCTGTACGAGTATCTCGTCACCTTCGGTCACCAGGCGACGAATGTCGTCGACCGCAGGTGCACTGACTATCGTATCGTCAGGACGCGCCAGCGCGATGTCGTTGACATGCAGGAACGCCGTGCGCTCAAGACCGATCTCGATGAATGCGGCCTGCATGCCAGGCAGCACTCGTTGCACCTTACCCTTGAAAATATTGCTGACGATGCTACGGCGACTCGCGCGCTCTATGAACAGCTCGGCGAGCACACCACCCTCGACGAGCGCCGCGCGCGTCTCGCGTGGAGCAACATTGATCAAGATCTCAGTCGTCAAACGAGCCTCGCATCAGACAATTGGCTCCCAGTAGGGAATTTCCGCGTCACGGAGTAACTCGGCGGTCTCCGTGAGTGGCAAGCCCATGACACCGGAAAAACTGCCTTGCAGATTGTCCACGAACACGGCGCCATAGCCCTGAATGGCGTAACCGCCGGCTTTGCCCAGTGGCTCGCCGGTGCGCCAGTATGCCTGCCGTTCGGCACTCGTCGTGGCACGAAAGCGCACCTTATTGTAGGAGGTACATAGCGCCACGCGGTGCGCCGTGACCAGCGCGACGCTCGTGAGCACAAGGTGCTCACGTGCCGACAAACGCGCCAGCATGCGAACGGCATCGTACTCGTCGGTGGGCTTGCCGAGTATCTCGCCGTCCAGGACTACCGTGGTGTCCGCGCCCAATACGGCGAGGTCGCCACCGCGCCGCTCCCAGACCGCCAGGGCCTTGGCGCGCGCGAGTCTTTCGACATAGATAGCCGGCTCTTCGTCGAGCAATGGCGACTCATCGATGTCGCCAGCCGCGGTCACGAACCGCACGCCGATCTGTTGGAGCAGCTGCTGTCGTCGAGGCGAAGCGGAGGCCAAACACAGGCTCGGGATCTGCGCATCCATGTCATTCACGACCAACTCATGCCCGATGATACGGGTGGTTGATGAGCAGACAGTGTGCTCGATAGAGCTGCTCGATCAAGACAACGCGCACGAGCGCATGCGGCAGGGTCAACGCCGACAGCGACCAGCTCAGATCTGCGCGCTGCTTGACCGCGGCGGCGAAACCGTCTGGTCCGCCTATCAGAAAGGCCAAATTGCGTCGCGCATGGCGACGTCCATCGAGCCATTTTGACAAAGCGACGCTTGTGAAAGTTTTGCCGCACTCATCGAGCGCGACGACGAAGTCTTCGTCCGCCACCACGGCTAACAAGCGTTGCGCCTCGAGGGCCGGCGCCCGTTCGCTCTGACTGCGGCTTGCGGCCGGTATCTCGATCAGCTCGGGGCGCACTGCCGGCGGCAAGCGTCGGGCGAAGTCGGCGAAGGCCGTCTCGACCCACTCGGGGCAACGCGTACCGACGGCGATAATTCGAACCCGCATCGCTTGCCGAACTGCCGCAGTCGTCAGGATGTCGTCGAACGCGTCCGGCTGCTGACGCGCCTGCGTGGCGCAGGCGGAGCCGCTGCGCTCATCGCCGGAGTCGGCGTATCCCACAGTTGCTCGAGCGCATAGAGTTCACGTGTGCGCGGTAACATGACATGACAGACGACCTCGTTGAGGTCGACCAGCACCCACTCACCCTCACGCGCGCCCTCGATGCCAAGTGGTTGGTAGCCTGCCTTCTTGGCTGCTTCGACCACTCGTTCGGCAATCGAACGCACGTGGCGATCGGAAGTACCCGACGTGACGAACACAGTGTCGGTCACATAAGTGAGTAGGGTGACATCGAACATCTGGATGTTCACCGCTTTCATGTCCTCGAGTGCCGCCTGGACGATCGCCGGCAGCGAACTGGGCGCTTTCTTGACTTTCGCGCGTTTGGCCCGTTTGGCCCGTGTGGCCTGTTTGGACCGTGTGGCGTGTTTGGCGCGTTTTTTGGCGGTCATGGGATCCTATCAATCATGGCTGCGAGCATAGCACCTCGACTCGCGAATGATTTCGCGCACAGAATCGGGCACAAGGTAGCGCGGATCGTGGCCCGCCTCGATCAATTGGCGCAGCTCGGTGGAGGAAATCTCGAGCTGCGTCACCGCCTGAATATAGAGCCTGCCTGCGGGCGCCTGGCGCAGTTCCTGCACACTGCCGGTGCCGCGGTCTACCAGCAATTCGCCCAACGGCCCTTTCGTCGGCGCCTTCCACCCGGGTCGATGGGCCACGATGACGTGCACGAGATCGAACAACTCCTGCCAGCGATGCCAACCTGGAAGTCCCAGGAAAGCATCCATCCCGAGCAATAGACACAGCGACCGGTCCGCGAATTCTTCGCGCAGTGCGTCCATCGTCTCCACCGAGTAAGACACGCCGGCGCGACGCACTTCACGATCGTCGACCGTGAAGCCGCGTTGGTCGGCAACGGCTGCACGCACCATCGCCAGCCGCAGGTTCGCGTCGGCCAAGGGTTCACTACGATGCGGTGGATCCCCGGTCGGTAAGAATCGTACCTCCGCAAGTCCGAGTGACTGTTGTAATTCAAACGCGGTTCTAAGATGTCCGAAGTGAATCGGATCGAAGGTCCCGCCGAATATTCCGAGTGGCCGCATCAATAATCTCTCCGTCTCAGCGCCATGCCGCGATCAGTGGCAACGTGTGGATACCGGCAAGCTCACTCACGAGCAGAGCCATTTCGTCCCAGGCATTGCCCGGCATCAGCCCTTTGATCATACGATCGGCACGGGCGGCACGCTCCGCAAGAAGCGCGTACGGCAACTTGTGCGCCCTGCGCTTGCCTTGCTCGAGTGCCGCCGACGAGCGTTGCCAATTGCGCTGCGCCGGCGCCTGTGGCTGCACGGCTTGCCAGAGACTTTTGATTTCGCGCGCCAGCGACCACAAGGCGAGCGTCGGCTCAACCCCTTCGCCGCGCAGACCCGCGAGTATTCTGAGCGCGCGCGTCACGTCGCCCGCCAAGGCGGCCTCCCCGAGTTGGTAAACGTCGTAACGCGCACTGTCGGCAACCGCCGCTCGCACGGTTGCCAGACTGACGCGCCCGGTGGGCGCCAGGAGCTGTAGCTTTTCCAGCTCCTGTTGGGCGGCGAGCAGATTGCCCTCGCAGCGCTCGGCGACGAATTCCAATGCATCCGCTGCCAACTCGAGTTTCAAGAAGCGGGCACGCGCGCCCAGCCAGGCGGGTAAGCGAGCCGCATCGATCGGCCAGACTGGCAACCACGCACCCCTAGATGTGAATGCGCGCACCCAGGCGGCATTCTGCGCGTCCCGATCGAGCCGGCCGGTAAGCATCAAAATGACCGTATCAGGATCGGATTGCTCCAGGAGTTGTGCGATCGCTTTGGCGCCGGCGACACCCGGCTTCGCCGCGGGCAGCCGCAGCTCCAGCAGCTTCCGTGAACCGAACAGCGATAGGTTGTTAGCGCCGGCCAGCACGTCCGGCCAGTCCGAGACACGTTCGATGAAATAGACCTCACGCTCAAGGAAGCCCGCGGCACGCGCGCGCTCACGAACGGCGTCGGCAGCCTCCGCCACCAACAGCGGCTCGTCGCCCGAGATCAGATAGGCTGGCTTCAGCTCTTGCGCAAGGCTCGAGCGCATGCTCTCCAACGTGAGCTTCACCAGCGCGACTTCATGGCGGTGTAGGGGCTCGTGGGGCTGTGGGCGGCATGCATGCCGCCATTATCGGCAACTTGCACCCTCTGCGACCAGTCCTTTGCGCGCGATTATCATCCGTTGATCGGCCCGCGGTCCCGCCGCGCGGCCAAATGCGTCGAACGGTACAATAATGGGTCGGACGCGCGCTAATATCCGGCACGGCAGCCGGTCGACAGCGTCTCAGCGAGCAACGATGAATCTGACAGGAAATCTCGCGGCAGCACTCGCCGTGCTAACTAGCCTCACGAGCTTCGCTACTTATGCGGCCGCCGACGAGTTCGACCAGCACACAGCGCACGTTCACGGTAGCGTTGTGGTCAATGTCGCGATTGACGCCGATCGCTTGACGATCGAAATCGATGCTCCCGCCGGCAACGTCGTCGGGTTCGAGCATGCGCCCCGCAGCGCGGACGATCGGCAGCGGCTCGCCGCGGCCGAGAGATGGTTGCGCTCCGGACGAGGCGCTATCGGTGTACCGGCTGCGGCTGACTGCCGGCTCGACTCGGTGTCCTTGCAGTCACCCGTATGGCGCGAGTCGGACGGCAACGCGGACCACGGGCATGCCGACTTCGAGGCGCTCATGAAGTTCGACTGCCGCGACGCATCACAATTGCGGTTCGTCGATTTGTGGTTACTGAAACGCCTGCCAAATGTCGCCAGCGCGACAGTCAATATCGTCACCGCCAGCCTGCAGACCGCCACGACTGCAACGCCTGCGGCGACGCGCGTCTCACTGCGCTGACCGCCACGATGTCCCGCGTTCCCGCCGTGACTCTACAAGGCGTCGAATACGCCTGGCCTGGTCAGCCGCCGCTGCTTTCGATCGAAGCCCTTGAGGTGCAAGCGGGCGAGACGCTGTTTCTCCGGGGGCCGAGCGGCAGCGGCAAGAGTACGCTGCTCGGCTTGTTAGGCGGCGTGCTCGCGCCGCAGCGCGGCACCATACGAGTGCTCGACACTGAGCTGACGGCGCTCAGCGCAAGTGCACGTGACCGATTTCGCGGTGAACACATTGGCTTTATTTT
>JAGRJB010000047.1 GCA_020442965.1 Pseudomonadales bacterium | reverse complement strand
TCCAATGGTCGACCGATGTCCTACACGCTCGCCGTCGTCGATGCGGGTCTGCTGGGTTTGACTAACTTCAAGACCCCCGATCTGCACGCCGAGTTCTACCGACGCGAGGCGCTCGGGATCGCCACCTGGGACCTGTTCGACGATGTCGTCGGCAGCTATGGTGCACAGCTCGAGCGGCTCTTGGCGCTGGGCGGCAGCGATGAAGCGACAGCGATCGATCCGAACGCCAACAAATCGCGCTTTCCGCCGGTCGTGCGGTTTTTGGGGCCATTCGCATTGGCGGCTAACGGGAGAGCTGAGCACGACGTGCAATTGCCACAGTACATTGGCGCGGTGCGCGTGATGCTCGTTGCCGGTAACGGCAGTGCCTACGGTTCTGCCAGCAAATCGGTTTTTGTGCGCCAGGCACTGATGATCCTGCCGACGCTGCCGCGCGTTATCGGTCCGGAAGAGACCGTGTCGCTGCCGGTGTCGATCTTCGTAAGTGAGCCCGCGATCAAGAACGTGCAACTGAGCGTCGAAACCGACGCCTTGATGGCGTCCGCGGGAGACAAGCGCATCGCCGTCGCGTTCACACGTCCGGAGGAGAAACTTGGCATGTTGCAGCTGCGCGCCGGCAGACGTCTCGGTCGCAGCCATATTCGCGTCGTCGCGACGAGCGGCAAACACACGGCCGCGAGCGATATCTACCTGGAGGTTCGCAGTCCGAATCCCAGCACCACCACGCTGCAGCGTGCCGTGATCGAACCTGGCAAGAGCTGGCAGCAGGCAGTCAAGTGGCACGGACTGGCAGGCACTAACAACGCGGTACTGGAGGTTTCGGCGCTGCCACCGCTCAACCTGGACGGTCAGCTCGACTATCTCATTCACTATCCGCACGGCTGCCTGGAACAGGTGACCTCAGGCGCATTTCCGCAGTTGTTCCTGCCAGCGCTCGTCGCGCTCGACCCACAACGCCGGGCAGCGATCGAGCGCAACGTGCAGACCGCGATCGATCGGCTACGCGGGTTCCAACAACCCAATGGTGGCTTTAGCTACTGGCCTGGTGGCTTCACATCGGCGGCTGACCTGCAGTGGCGCGACGATTGGAGCACCACATACGCGGGACACTTTCTCGTCGAAGCAGAGAAAATGGGCTACCGTCTGCCGCCGGAGCTCATGGCGAACTGGATCCGCTACCAGACGGACATCGCACAGCGCTGGAGCACTAACGACAATCGCCGGCTGGCCGAACGGAGTGCCGGTCGTGCCGAGTCGGAACGACTCGCCCAGGCGTATCGTCTCTATACCCTGGCGCGCGCCGGCAAGCCCGAGATCGGCGCCATGAATCGTCTGCGCGAGGGACCCGTGCTCTCGACCGCAGAGCGTTGGACGTTGGCTGCCACGTACCAGCTAGCGGGACTCACGGAGCCCGCAGCGCAGCTCGTCAAGGGCCAGCGGATCGAACTGCAAGAGAAGTCCTCCAGTGACTATAACTTCGGTTCGGCATTGCGCGATCGCGCAATCATCCTGCAAGCCCTGGTGTTGATAGGCCGCAGCGGCGAGGCACGCGAGCTGGTCGACGCGCTATCGGACGATTTGGTCTCGGGCCGCTGGCACAGTACCCAGTCGGTTGCCTTTGCCCTGCTCGCCATCGGGCAATATGCCGGCGGCAAGCCGTTCGAGACTTTCAGCTACACGCTGACTACGCCCGGCAAGGCTAACAGAATAGCCGCGGAGAAGATCATCTCGAGCACCACGCTCGATCCGCAGTCAGGGGCGGCCCAAGCAATCGGCGTCACGAACACAGCCGACCGACCGCTCTACGCAACGCTGATCGTGCGCGGCGTGCCCGCGAGTGGCAGCGAAGATGCAGCGAGTCAAGGGCTCAGCATTCGCCAGGAATATGCTGAGGCAGGCGGTGCACCCGGGCTCGCGATCTCGAGTCTCGAGCAGGGTACGGATCTGCTGACACGAGTGACGGTCACCAATACTACTCATCGGCGGGTCGACAACCTGGCGCTGACACAAATGCTACCGGCAGGCTGGGAGATCCGCAATGAACGCATGGAGGGTGCCGACACCAGCGGCGAGCGCCAAAATGAGAATAACGATCGGCGCGGTTGGCTTCTCGACGGGTCGCCTGAAGCTACGGAAGCACGCGCTGAGTATGTAGATATTCGGGACGATCGAATCCTGCGTTATTTCAGCCTCAAGGCAGGTGAGTCGGTGTCCTTCACAACACGCCTGAACGCCGCTTACCTGGGTCGTTACTACCTACCGAGTGTGTCTGTCGAGGCAATGTACGACACCACCCAGTTCGCGCGGACTAAAGGCCAGTGGATCGAAGTCATCAAGAGCGCGCATTGAAAGGCCGACCCATGCACGGCAGCCCAGAAGCCAGTGGCACTTTGAGATTGTGCCAGCGCGATCGCCGTGTCGCGATCGCAGCTGGCTGCGGTCTGGCCATCGCTGTTGCGTCGTTCTGGTTCTGCTTGCCGCAGCCGCTGTTCGATGCGCCCACGGCGCACGTGCTCACGGCGCGCAACGGCGAACTATTGGGCGCGCGGATTGCGACGGACGGCCAATGGCGCTTCCCGCCGCTCACCCGCGTTCCGGATCGCTTTGGCACTGCGGCGATCCACTACGAAGACAAGCGCTTTCTGCATCACATCGGGATCGACCCGCTGGCGATTGCGCGCGCCGTACGGCTCAATCTGCAGCAAGGGCGGATCGCGAGCGGCGGCAGCACGCTGACGATGCAGGTCGCACGACTCGCCCTGCGTCATGAGAAGCGCAGCATAACGGCGAAGCTCGCCGAGGTAATGCTGGCGCTGCGCATCGAAGCCGGCTATGACAAGAGCCAGATACTCGCGCTCTACGCTAACAACGCACCGTTTGGCGGTAACGTCGTCGGGCTCGAATCGGCCGCCTGGCGCTACTTCAACCGACCGCCGGAGGAGCTCTCCTGGGCCGAAGCGTGCACACTCGCCGTGCTGCCCAACAGTCCATCGCTCGTTCATTTGCAACGCAATCGCGCCAGGCTTGCCAGCAAACGCAACGCCCTCCTCGGCAGATTGTTCGAACGCTCTGTTATCGACCAGCAAACGCTGGCGCTCGCACTCGCCGAACCATTGACTGCTGAACCGCGTGAGCTGCCTGACATTGCGCCACACCTGCTCGAGACGTTGCGCTCGGAGACGCCACAGGTGCATCGCTACGCCAGCACGCTCGACGCGCGACTGCAAGCCACCGCCACGGAGGTCCTGAGCGAATACAGCAAAGCGCTCGCGCGGCAGCAGATCTACAACGCCGCTGCACTCGTCGTCGACAATCGGACCTTTGAGGTATTGGCCTACGTCGGCAACAGCCAGTGGTCCGCATCCGGCGATCGTGGTTACGCCGTGGACATCGTCAGGCGGCCTCGCAGTACCGGCAGTATCCTGAAGCCCTACCTCTATGCGGCGATGCTGGAGGACGGCGCACTGCTGCCGCAGATGCTGGTGGCGGACATACCCACGTCGTATGGCGGCTACACACCCGAGAACTTCGATCGAGAATACCGCGGTGCCGTGCCTGCGGACGTCGCGCTGGCGCAGTCGCTCAACGTGCCAGCGGTCAGAATGTTGCGTCGCTACGGAGTGGAACGCTTCTACGACGTGCTACGCGATGCTGGCATGAGCACGCTACGGCGACCCGCCGCCGACTACGGACTGACACTCATATTGGGCGGCGCCGAAGCTACGCTTTGGGACACGACTGCGATGTACGCGAACCTCGCAGACATCGCCCGACGCGCTGCGGAGCATGTCGACGCGCCTTATCAGCGCCTCCGCGTACTAACCGAGAATCCGGTCGCCGCGCCAAAGCTGCCGGCCCACCCGGAAATAGGTGCCAGCGCAACGCGCGTCGGTCCCGGCGCCGCCTGGCTCACTCTGAATGCGCTCGCTGAAGTCACGCGGCCAGGCGAAGAAGGCCATTGGCGCAATTTTGCGTCAGCGCACAAGCTCGCCTGGAAAACCGGCACGAGCTGGGGATTGCGCGATGGTTGGGCCATCGGCACTAACGACCGCTACACAGTGGGCGTCTGGGTGGGCAACGCGACCGGGGAAGGACGACCCGGCCTCACCGGATCGAGTGTCGCGGCACCGCTCATGTTTGCATTGGTCGCCCGACTCGAGCACGGCGCGTGGTTTGCACAGCCCTACTACGCGATGCGGCAAGTGGATGTCTGTCGTAACGACGGTTATCTTGCCAACGATCAGTGCGACAGCAAGCGTATCTGGATCCCGCGCGGCAGCCATTTCGATCAGCAAACCCCGTTCAACCTGCCCGTGCACCTCGACGCCGCAGGCCTGTGGCGAGTGGACAGCGGCTGCGAATCACCACAAAACATGCAGCATCGCTCGTGGTTTGCGTTACCGCCACTGCAAGAGGCCTATTACCGCAGAACGCACACCGCATATCGCGCGCTACCTGAGTACCGTCCGGATTGCATGGCCAATCGTGCGGTCGTGGGCGTGGGCCCGCTGGACCTTGTTTACCCTAACGACAATGCGACCATTTTCATTCCGCTGGAGCTCGACGGGCGGATAGGCCGAACCGTTTTCGAAGCAGTGCATCGCCGCGCGGACGCATTGCTCTACTGGCATCTCGACGATCAGTACCTTGCGAGCACGCGCGGACGTCACCAGCTGAGCCTGAATCTCAACGCTGGAGCGCATGTCATCACGGTCGTCGACGACGAAGGTAATCGGGTCGCACGTCGCTTCACGATCCTCGCTCGCCCAGGGACACACACGGCAGCGCGCTGATCAGGCCAGACCGCAACTGGATTTTCCCGTATCGACATAGCGATGGAGCGCATGCAATCTACGAAGTGAGTCCCAATAATCGCGAGGAGAGCGCCATGGCGCGTGAACAGACCAGTGACCGTCGGCGAGTCGCACGACGCCGCAAAGAGCCGCAGCTAGTCGCTGCGCGCGCCGCAAACACAGACGACGCAATGCGGCACGACCAGATCTGCTGCCGGGCGTATCAGCTGGCCGAAGCGCGCGGCTTTGCACCAGGTCACGAGTTGGACGACTGGCTGAAAGCCGAGTCCGAATTCGATTTACGCACCGTCGAGCGCCACTAACGTCGACCGACAGGCATCGCGCCTGAACCGCTCTCGCTGCGCGTCAGGGCTTCTCGATCCAACTCGCGATGCAATGCCGCGAAGTGCTCGACGGTTCGGAGCAGCCGCTCCGGCTCGATCGGCTTGGCCGCCAACATGATAGGCGCGCCTGGTATGTACGGAATCTCGGCGTTCGCAAGGTCCGCCGTCAGCAGGATCGTCGGCACCCGATATCCACACAGCTGCGCGATCTCCTCGGCCACCTCAGTGCCGGTCATCACCCCGCCGAGCTGATAGTCGACAATGAGCACCTCCGGCTTGACGAGTCGCACCTGCTCGAATGCGGCCTCCGCGGACGGCGCGACAAGCGCACGATAGCCGACACTCTTCAATAGCATTTGGGTAGCCCGCAGGATCGCGGAGTCGTCCTCGACGTGCAGCACAGTGATCGCGTCGGAATCTTGTGGATCATTCTTCATGGGTAGCTCATCCTGAGCTTGGTAGTGACTCTTGACCATTCGCAACGCCCACAACCAACCCTACGCACGGTAGGGACTTGGCGCAAGGCATCGACACAACTACGCATTCATTGCGGCCCTCGAGTGGAACATGCTGCGGCAGACTGCTATAAAGAGCAGTGTTACGTTGCCGACTCGTTCGCGCGGACGGCGCGGCCAAGAAGGGTACCATGCGTCCAATCAAAAGAATTCTCGTCGCGGTCAAGGATCCCGTCGCCACGTCGCTCCCGGCGGTCGCCAAGGCCACTCAGCTGGCGGTCGGTCTGGGCGCTGAACTCATCCTGTTTCACGACATTGCGACACCGCTGTATGCGGATATGCTCTATGCGCGCAACGTCGATCTGAAATCACTGCAGCGCGAGCACCTTGCGCACCGCCGCGCGCAACTGGAAGTCGTCGCGGCGCGCGTACGGCGCCACGGGCTATCGGTCAGCGTCGCTGCTGAGTGGGACTTCCCGGCAGCCGAAGCGATCATCCGTCAAGCATGGAAACAACAGGCCGATCTGGTCGTTGCCGAAGTGCATGAGGGCGGCAAACATCGCGCACGCTGGCTGCTCAGCTACACCGATTGGGAGCTGCTGCGCGATTGCCCGGTGCCGCTGTTGTTAGTCAAGAACAAGAGCCTTTATCGTCGCCCGAAGTTGCTCGCCACGATCGATCCGTTGCACGCATTCGCCAAGCCCGCGAGTCTCGATCGGGAGATTCTCCGTGCCGGGACACAGCTGGCGCACGCGCTCGACGGCGAATTGCATGCGCTGCACGTGTTTGCACCACCGATGCCGATGATGCCTCCCCTTGCCATGGGCCCGCTCGTTGATGTCAGCAGCGCGCGCGATGAATCCGAAGCCGAGGCGAGCAAACGCTTCCAGGCCGAACTCGGTGGCTTCGAAGTCAAGCCCGGTGCGCGGCATCTCATCGCAGGTCGCCCGACGGAAGTCATTCCCGCTGTTGCAAAGAAGACGCGCAGCTCGATCGTCATCATGGGCGC
>JAGRJB010000046.1 GCA_020442965.1 Pseudomonadales bacterium | reverse complement strand
TTCTTGCCAAACGCATAATTCCCTGCCTGGACGTGCGCGATGGACAGGTCGTCAAGGGAGTACGGTTTCGAGAACACCGGATCGTGGGTGACATACTGGAACTCGCCTGCCGCTACCGCGACGAAGGCGCAGACGAACTTGTATTCTATGACATCACCGCCAGTCCACAGGGTCGTTCGGTCGATCGAGCCTGGATCGGCCGGATTGCGGCCGTGCTCGACATTCCGTTTTGCGTCGCAGGTGGTATCCGGTCGGTCGAAGACGCCGAAGCAATCCTGAACGCCGGCGCTGAGAAGATCTCGGTCAACACACCCGCCCTCGCCGATCCGTCGCTCATCGATCGTCTCGCCGCCCGCTTTGGTTCACAGTGCGTAGTCGTCGGGATCGACAGTCAAACGACCGCCGCGGGCTACCAAGTGCACCACTTCACCGGCGACCCGAAGCTGAGCGGAGCCGCGGGCCGCGCTACGCTGCAATGGATTACGGAGGTCCAGCAGCGCGGTGCGGGCGAAATCGTGCTCAACTGCATGGCGAGCGACGGTGTCCGTCAGGGGTACGATCTGCCGCAGCTCTGCGCTGTTCGCGCGCTTTGTAACGTGCCGCTCGTCGCATCGGGTGGCGCGGGCGCAGTCGTTCATTTTCGCGATGTGTTCGAGTGTTCGCAGGTGGACGCTGCACTGGCTGCCAGCGTGTTTCACTCCGGCCAGATCAAGATTCGCGACCTCAAACTGCAACTCTTGCAGGCGGGCATTGCGATCAGACCCACCGAACGATCGTCAGGAGGACACAGATGTTAGATATCAGCACACTCGACTTCAGCAAGGGCAGCGGTCTGGTTACGGCGGTCGTCCAGCACGCCATCACCGGAGCTGTGCTGATGGTCGGCTACATGGACGCCGCCGCTGTCGCGGCCACAATACAGCGCCGTCGAGCGGTGTTCTATAGTCGCAGCAAGCAGCGTTTATGGGAGAAAGGTGAGACTTCAGGGAATTACCTCGATGTCGTCGACCTCGCGGTCGATTGCGATCGCGACTGCCTGTTGATCCTCGCGCAGCCGCGCGGCCCCGCGTGCCACCGCGGGACCCGTACCTGCTTCGGCGAGGAGCCGCAGACGCCCGCCGAGAAGTTGGCGTTCCTCGCCGAGTTGGAGGGAATCCTGCAGCGACGAATGACGGAACGCCCAGCGGATAGTTACACCGCTGGCCTATTCGCCCAGGGTGCAAAACGCATCGCACAGAAAGTGGGCGAGGAAGGTGTTGAACTGGCGCTCGCGGGCGCTGGAGAATCCGATACAGCGGTGATTGCGGAAGCTGCTGATCTCCTATTCCATACGCTGTTGTTGCTCAAGAGTCGCAACATTCCGCTTGGCGCCATCGTTGATGAACTCAGTGCGCGTCACGCCGCACGAGTCTAGCGGCTAACAGGCAGGCCCCTGCGGAAACCGCTGCCGACGTTGCCAGAGCGACCGTCGATCCAATTCCTTGCCACAAACCGCCGATCAGCGCAGCGCCCGGCAACGCGGCGAGTCCGGTTACCAAATTGAATAGACCGTAGCCCGTGCCGCGCATTTCGTTCGGTACCGATTCAGCAAGCAGAGCACGTTCCGCCGCCTCGGTGGAGGCGAGCGACACCGAATAGAGTGCAAAAGCTAACCACACGCCCAATCCATCGGTATCTGCGAATGCCAACAACAACAGCGCCGCGACCCGCAGCGGCCAGCCGATACTCAGCACGCCTCTGGCCGAAAAGCGATCGACCCAGTGACCACAGCGCCAGGCGGCCAGTGCCTTCAAGCCGTGCGCGGCTGCCCACAGCAACGGAATCCACTGCACGGCAAGTCCGCGATCTACCGCCCACAACACCACCATCGCCTCGGGCACAGCGGCAGCGGCCAACACCGCCACCGCGGCCAGCAAGGCGCGCGCCTGCGGCTGTAACGCACTGAAACGCAGCGCTGTTGGGGCGCCTGGAGCAGCAGGCCGCGCGCGACGTGCTGGCTCAAGATCGTGAACCTCGTCAGATCGCAGACCTACGAACAGCGTAGCCATCACGCACATACCGAACACGCCGGCTAACAAGAAGACCGTGCGCATGTCGACGCCCGCCGCCAACAGCAGCGTCGCGACGATGGGGCCGATCATCGCGCCGGTGTGATCGAAAGCCCGATGCAACCCGAATGCACGCCCCAGAAGCTCCGGCGAAACGCTGCGGCTCAACAGCGCATCGCGCGGCGCTGTCCGCATGCCTTTGCCGATACGATCGAGCAGCCGCAGCGTCAACACCAGCGCCCACGAGGACGCAAATGCGATGAGCGGCCGGACGAGGTTGGCAAGACCGTAGCCGCCCTGGATCAGTCCACGGCCGCTGACGCCGCGATCGTGCCAACGCCCCGCAAACAACTTCAACACACTGCTAACAGCATCAGCAGCGGCCTCGATCAATGCGACGATCGCCGGTCCAGCGCCGAGCGTCGCCGTGAGAAAGATCGGCAACAACGGCGCAATCATCTCGCTGGCGGCATCGTTCAGGAGCGAAACGATCGCGAAGGTCCAGACCGTGCGAGGCAGCGCTCCTGCTGGCACGCGTCGGACGTTCAGATGACTATCTCTTCGGCCGGGTCCCGCAGGTTGTAATGCGATGACATCGCATGACCATAGGCGCCCGCAGTCGCGATTGCGAGCACATCGCCCTCGCGACTCGCCTGCAACATCCTGTCATGGCCGAGGAAATCGGCACTCTCGCAGATCGGCCCCACGACGTGCACTAACTGGTCGGCCGGCTCGTCTATGCGCGTAAGGTTGGCGATATCGTGATGCGCGCCATACAACGCCGGCCGCAGCAGCGAATTCATACCCGTCGCGACACCGACGTAGCGGACCGAGCCCTTTTGCTTGGTCTGCGTCACTTTGGCGAGCAGCACGCCCGCCGCCGCCACGAGATAGCGCCCCGGTTCGATCCACAGTGCCACCTCGCCGACCTTGCGCTTCACCTCCCGCAACTCGAGATCCAGCGCGCGAACGTCGAGCTGCGGCACGCCGTGCCTGTCCGGTACGCCGAGGCCGCCGCCGACGTCGACAATACGTACGTCCGGAAAACGTGCGGCGATCTGCGCTAACAACTCACCAATTTCGCGCCAATTTCCGACATCGAACACGCCGCTGCCCGCGTGAGCATGCAGTCCGATGACGTGCGTACCGGACGACTCGACGAGACGCACGACGTCATGCAGATGCTCAAGAGGAATACCGAACTTGGCGTCGACGCCTGCGGTGCGGACATGCTGATGATGACCGCGCCCAATGCCCGTGTCGATGCGCAGTAGCACTGCGCGCCCCTGAAAGAGCTCGGGCCAGGCGTCGAGCGGATAGCGATTGTCCAGCGTGACATGCACGCCCAGCTGCAACGCCTGCTCGTACTCGGTCCGCGGCGCGAAATTGGGTGTGAACAGGATTCGCTCGGGCGCCAGATTCGGCAGGATGCTCAGCACACGCCCGACTTCGCCGATCGAAACGCATTCGAAACTCAGTCCTGCAGCGTGCACCGCGCGCAAGATTTCGGCGTTGGGGTTTGCCTTGATGGCGAAGAGCACACGATCGACGGATCGTAGACTGAGCAGATTGCCAGCGGCCGCACGAACCGTCGCCGCGTCGTAAACGTAGGCCGCGTCACGCTCCCGCATGAGATCCAGGAGTTGCGCCCGCTTCTGCTGCCACCAGACCGGGGTCGTCTGTGGCTGAGCGCTGTCGGGGCCGCGAAACAGTTGTTCCCAGGTGGGTCCCATGACCGGGTCGTCGGGCAGGGCCTGAATCAATAGGTCATGCAGCTGATTGACCAGCCTGTCTCCCTGGCGCTCATCGACTACGAAGGTGAAGTTCAGGTCGTTAGCCGCCTGCGAAACGAGGTAGATCTTCTGCTCCTCGAACAGCTCGAAGGCACCGCCGAGACGATGCAGAATTGCGCGGATGTTGCGTCCCACCAACGACACCGAGGCACAGGGCCCGATAACGCGAGCTCGACACAGCTTGCCTAGATCATCGAGCAGGCCAGCTAACAATTTGTCATCGAGCGTGTTGGCGGCTGGATCGAGCGACACGGTGACGTTCGTTTCGGACGTCGAGACCAGATCGACCGACATGCCGTGCTGCTTGAAGATCTGGAACGCGTCCGCCAAAAAGCCGACCTGATGCCACATCCCCGGACTCTCGAGCGAGACTAGCGTAATGCCCTTCTTCAGGCAGATCGCCTTGACCTGCGCCGCACCCGTGCCTGCGTCCGCCGAAATGGACGTGCCGCGCAGGGTCGGCGTCTGCGTCGAGAATACGTAGATCGGAATGCGGTGTTGGCGAGCGGGCAGGATGCACCTGGGATGCAGTACCTTGGCGCCGTTCGAGGCTATTTCCTGCGCCTCGTCGTAGTGCAGTGCCTGCAGGAGTCGTGCGGTGGGCGTCGAGCGTGGATTTGCGCTGAACATTCCCGGGACATCGGTCCAGATCTCGAGCTGCCGTGCGCGCAGCTTGGCGGCAAAGTACGCGGCCGATGTATCGGATCCGCCACGGCCCAACAGTACCGTATTGCCCGCAGCGTCGCTTGCGATAAACCCCTGCGTGATGATCACCGCAGTCGTGCTCGCCAGACGCAGCTCGAGCGCGTGGTCGGGTGCAAAATCGCAAGTGGCGGAGAGCACTGACGCTTTGGCCGAGGCGTTGGGGCGCTCATCCGCGTGCAGCATGTTGCGCGCATCGAGCCACGTCACGGGAATTTGCGCTGACTCGAGATATTGGTAGCCCAGCATCGTCGCTAGCAACTCACCACTTGCAAGAATCGAAGCGCGGATACGATCGCTCGCGCTGCCCGCAGAGGCGACCTGGTCGGCCAGCTGCCGCAGCTCGGCAAATTGCCGCTCCACTGGAGCGCCCGGCTCGATTCCCAACTCCGCAGCGAGCGTGCGGTGGCGCTGTTCGATCGCTCGCAGCGACTCCTCCGCGTTGCCGTCGATCGCGTTGACCAGCAACTTCTCGAGTTGATCCGTGATACCGGTAACGGCCGAATGCACCACGAATACTCGAGCGCCGTCAGACTGGCGAGCGCGCACGACAGCGGCAATATTGCGCCAGTTCGGCAGTGACGAGACGCTAGTGCCGCCAAACTTGACGACGATC
>JAGRJB010000045.1 GCA_020442965.1 Pseudomonadales bacterium | reverse complement strand
AGATCTCGATGAAGTGGCGCGCTTTGTCGGGGTCGCTCTCGAGCGGCCGCGACTCGACGCTGCTACTTTGTTGCATCGACTCGCTGATCTACTGGCTGCCGCGGAGCGCTTGACCTACCAACTACCACTCGATCGAATCGGCGAGAAGCTGCCGCAGCGCGAGCGCACCTGGCTCGATCTTGCCTACCATATCCCGATGATCGTCGAGGGATTTCTCGCCGCCGTCCGCGGCGGTGTGCTCACGTATCAGCACTATGAACTCACACCACCGACCTCCGTACGGACGCCCGCTGAGGTCGCGGTCGTGACCGCCCACCTGCACATTCAATTGCAGCGCTGGGCGCAATCGACCGTCACAGACAGCGGGCTGGCCGATCGGCGGCTCAATACCTATTTCGGCGAGAAGCCGCTTCAGGTCGTACTGGAACGCACGACCTGGCACGTCGCGCAGCACTGCCGGCAGTTGGCGGAGCTGGTCGGCCGGCAGGCGACCGTGTCATCGGCCGCGGCACTGCCCGTCGCGCTGCTCGCTGGTTTGCCGTTGCCGACAGCTATCTGGGATCCCGAAATTACAGACGCGCGATAGAGGCACGCTGCTGTTCCAGCTCCGTTGCACACTTGCGGCACACGTTCGCGTAGGGCACCGCCTCCAATCGTGCCGGCTCGATGCTGGCGCCACAGCGGCCGCAGTCGCCGTACTGATCGCGGTCCATACGCGCAAGTGCCGCGTCAATTTGGCTGATTTCGAAGCGCGCCGACTCGCCGATTGCGCCAAGCACTTCGTCGTTCCCGCGTTGATTCGCCTGCTCGGCAAAATCCGGAGAGAGCGGCTCGCTCTTGCGTCGCAGATCGTCATCGACTCGTGACGCTCGATGTGCGAGTTCCGCGCGGCGAGCGCGCAGGCGGGCGCGAACGGCGTCTGAATCAGTCATACTAATGACTATCGCGGAGCCAGATTGCATTCACCATGCGCGCCAGTCCCTAGCACCCTGCGGACACTACCTACTTAACGGTGAGCAAGCAGCTTGCGCCCCCGGAATAGCCCCTAGCGGAGTCAATGTGCCCACTCATCCGACGTCGCCTGAAATTAGCGCTCTTCTCGATGCGACAGTCGATGGAGTCGTCATGATCGACCACTGCGGCGCGATCACGGTGTTCAACCGGGCCGCGGAGCGATTGTTCGGCTACCGCGTAGGGGAAGTGCTGGGACGCAACGTCAATATTCTGATGACCGACGCCGATCGACCGCACCACGACGACTATATCGCGCGCTTTGCGAACACCGGCGAACCGCACATCATCGGCATCGGTCGCGAGGTAGCGGCGCGACGCAAAGACGGGAGCGAATTCACCGTGTTCCTGTCGGTGGGCGAGATTCCGGGGAGCGAGCCGCGCCGTTACGTCGGCTACCTGCATGACCTCAGTGCAAGGATCGCGGCCGAAGACGAGGCCAGAAAGGCACTGGCCCGCCTCAAT
>JAGRJB010000044.1 GCA_020442965.1 Pseudomonadales bacterium | reverse complement strand
CACGATCCGAAGCTGTTGCAGGGCATGGCTCATGCCCAATTTGCGGCCGGCGACGCAGCGGGAGCCCGGCAGACACTCGATCGACTGATCCAGGAGAATCCGGATCACAAATCGCCGGATGGCCACCTGCTGTACGCGCGCGCCCTCGAAGCCGAGGGCAATGTTGACAAGGCGCTGGAAGAGTACCAGGTTCTCGCCGAATACTTCCCAGGTGCAGAAGCGGCGGTTCGTTACGCGCAGCTACTGAACAAGCACGGTCAGGGCGATACGGCCAAGCGAATTCTGACCGAAATCCTCGAGCGTGCACAGATCGCTCCAGCTCACTACCGCAAGGCGCAACGCGACTGGCTCGATCTGGCCGAGCGCGAACTCAAACAAGCTTGATCGAGCCCACGTCCAGGCGCGTCTGCGGAAACTTGAGTGGCAGCTGCTCGAGTTCGTAGCGCAGGATTTGCGACACGGCAAAGTCACGAAACCACTTTCGATTGGCCGGGATCACATACCACGGCGCGTGAGCGGTGGAGCATTTTTCCAGCATGATCTCGAACGCCTCGTTGTAGGCGTCCCATTGCGTGCGCTTCTCGAGATCGCCCAGATCGAACTTCCAGTTCTTCTTGCGATCATCCAGTCGGTCCTGAAACCGCTCGCGCTGCTCCTCTTTGCTGATGTGCAGAAAGAGCTTGACGATGCGCGTGTCACACTCCGCGAGGATGCGTTCGAACTCATTGATCTGATCGTAGCGTCGTTCCCAGACCGCGCGTGGCACCAGATCGTTGACGCGCACGATCAAAACGTCTTCGTAATGTGAGCGGTTGAATACCGCGATCGACCCGCGCGCCGGTGCAGCCTTGTGCACGCGCCAAAGAAAATCGTGTTGCAACACTTCCGATGAGGGCGCCTTGAACGCCGTCACCGTGCAACCCTGCGGATTGAACGCGGTGAAGACCCGGCGGATCGTTGAGTCCTTGCCACCACCATCGATCGCCTGAATGACAACGAGCATGCTGAAGCGCCCATCAGCATAGAGCTGAAACTGCAACTGCTCCAGCTTGTTGCGATTGTCGGCGGTCGCAACGACACACTTGTCCTTGTCCCAACCGAAATCGCGTGTGGCATCCGCGTCCCGCAGTTTGAACTTCGAATCAGGCTTGACGCGCAGCGCGTCGGGGACGTCGCGACGTGACGGCTTCTTGTCGTTGCGCTTCTTGTTAGGCATGAATCACCCCCGGTTTCGATAGCCCGTCATGCAGGCCGTTTGCGTGGACGGCCAGCCAGCGGCACTTGCTGCGTGATGCAATGGATATTGCCGCCGCCCAGCAGGATCTCGCGCGTCGACACGCCGACTACCTTGCGGTCCGGAAACGCGCGTTTGAGGCGATTGGCGGCGAGCCGATCGGTCCGCGGATCAAGCAGTGGCATCACGATGCCGCCGTTGGCAATGTAGAAGTTGGTATAGCTGCCCGCCAGACGTGTGCGCTCCGGCCGTGGCCGAGCGTTCTCGCTGGCCTGCACGCCGCGCGCCTCCGCTGCAGTGGAAAAAAGCGGTCCGGGCTGCGGCAGCTTGATGATCTTGAGCGATCTGCCACGCGCATCTCGCGCGCGACACAAACGGACGTAAGCATCGTGCGAAATCGCGAACTGCGGATCGCGACGATTGTCACACCAGCTGAGTGCGACCACGCCGGGGGCCACGAAACAGGCCAGCTCATCGATGTGTCCATCGGTCTCGTCGTTGAACACGCCCTCGCCCAGCCAAATGATGCGCGACACACCCAGGTAGCGTTGCAGCCAAGTCTCGATCTCAGACTGGGAGCAGTTGGGATTGCGATTGCGGTTGAGGAGACATTGCTCCGTGACGAGCGCGGTGCCCTGCCCGTCCACATGGATCGCGCCTCCTTCGTTCACGAACGGCGCGCGGTAGCGATCGACGCCCTCGATCTCGAGCACCTTGCGTGCAACGGCGTCGTCATTCGCCCAAGGAAAATACAGCCCTCCGTCAAGGCCACCCCAGGCATTGAAAACCCAGTCGACGCCGCGCCGCTCACCGCGCGCATTGACGACGAATGTCGGGCCGACATCGCGCATCCAGCAATCATCGTGCGACAGCTCGACGACGCGTATGCCGGGCGGCAACTGTTGTCTTGCAAACGCAAACTGCGCGCCGGATGCGCCGACGGAGACCGGTTCGAACCGGGCGATTGCCGTAGCCACTTCGACGAATACGCGCTGCGCTGGCAACGCGCCGTCACGCCAGTTGTCAGGGCGCTCCGGCCACAGCATCCAGCAGCCGGCATGCGGCTCGAATTCCGCCGGCATCCAGAACCGGTCTGCGGCGGGTGTGCGAGTCAGAGTATGGGACATGGCACGAATTGTACGTGACGTATGCTAACATTTTACAGGCGTGTGACGAACGCGCCGGGTTTTGCACCTTGCACTCATCCCGAGCTATTTCACAAGAGACCTCAAGCCATGGCGACAGCTTCCAGCCCCCATCCAACGCCGCCGGCCGGCGGCACCAAGATTTCGATCAGCAACGGCAAACTCAAGGTTCCTGATCAACCGATCGTTCCTTTCATCGAGGGTGACGGCACCGGTCCAGACATCTGGCGCGCCAGTGTGCGCGTGCTCGATGCAGCTGTGGCCAAGAGCTACGGCGGCAAGCGCAAGATCCACTGGATGGAGGTTTATGCTGGCGAGAAAGCTCACAAACAATTCAACACCTGGCTACCCGATGAGACCGTCGCTGCGTGTCGCGAGTATCTCGTCTCGATCAAGGGCCCACTAACGACCCCGATAGGCGGTGGCATTCGCTCGCTCAACGTGGCG
>JAGRJB010000043.1 GCA_020442965.1 Pseudomonadales bacterium | reverse complement strand
CGGTGGCTTGGACGTCAGCAAGCGCTACTTCCTGACCGCCGCCAACCAGTCCAACAAGATCGCCGTGGTCGATTCGCGCGAGCGCAAGATGGCCGCGTTGGTCGACGTCGACAAGATCCCGCATCCGGGGCGCGGCGCCAATTTTGTCGATCCGAAGTTCGGTCCGGTGTGGGTCACCAGTGCGCTCGGCAATGACAAGGTGACACTGATCGGCACCGATCCTGAGAAGCACCCCGACAATGCCTGGAAGGTTGTGCGTGTGCTGAAGGGGCAGGGCGGCGGCTCGCTCTTCGTCAAGACGCATCCGAAATCCAACCATCTGTATGTCGACACGGCACTCAACCCGGACAAGAAGATCAGCCAGTCAGTCGCGGTGTTCGATATCAGAGATCTCGACAAGCCGTACAAAGTGCTGCCGATCGCCGATTGGGCCAACTTGGGTCCCGGCCCGAAGCGCGTCGTGCAGCCAGAGTTCAACATGGGCGGTGACGAGGTGTGGTTCTCCGTCTGGAACGGCAAGGATGAGAAGTCGGCGCTCGTGATCGTGGATGACAAGACCTTGAAGCTGAAGGCGGTGATCGACGATCCGAGGATCGTGACCCCGACCGGCAAGTTCAATGTCAACAATACAGTCGAGGACATCTACTGACCGGGTTCGCCAGCTCGTGGCGCCCTCTGGCGGTACCGGGAGCGATCCCGGTACCGCCAATTGGTTAGTACCGCCAGTCGAGATTGAGCGCGAAGTTCCTGCCGGGCAGTTGGTAGAGCGGCAACAACGGATCGTCGGCGGCCCGGCCGCGCACGTCCGCCCATTCTCGATACGATCGATCGAGCAGGTTATTGGCGCCAACGCGCAGAGCGGTGCGTTCGCCGAGCTTGATTTGTCCCGAGAGGTCCACCGTTGCATATCCACCAGTGCGCGCAAGCGGCGTGCTGGCGGGCGGATCGGCGACGTCGGTTTTGGCTGCCACGCCAGTGATACGTAACTCTATTGCGGCACGATCCGACGGTAGCCGATAACGGGCAGATGCGGTGACACGCGCTGGATCGATTGCGTTGAGCGGCTGGTTTGCGTGTGTGTCGCGGCCCTCGGTTAGCGTAGCCGTGACCCGCGCTGACCATTGCTCGAGCGCGGCTGACCAGTCACCCAGTTCGGCGCGCAGGTCCGCCTCCACGCCGTAAATTTCTGCGGCTGCAATGTTGCGCGATTGAAACAGCGTGAGCCCGCTCACCGGATCGCGACCAAGATTCACTTTGCTCTCGATGAGATCGCGATAGCGAGTCGCAAATAGACTGATACTACCGTACAGCCGGCGGCTCTCGGTTCTGAGACCTAACTCGATGCCGTCGCTACGCTCAGGTTGTAGATCGGGATTCGGAATCGCCCGCACGCCGAAAGCCGGATAATCGAGACCAATGTTCACGTCGTCGAACGGTGGGGCGCGAAAGCCGTGCGCGTATTGCGCGAACAGCAGCGTCTGCGGCGATACCGACCACGACCAGCCGACACGCGGCGAAAGTGCGCGGCGCGCGACTCGGACGGCGGCCAGGTTGCGATTGTTAGTCAACCACAGTGCATCGACGCGTGGTTCCAGCCGCGTGTCATCGATTCGCACGCCGGTGCGCAACGTCCAGCGACCGGCTTGCGGCCGGATTTCGTCTTCGAAGAACAGTCCTATCTCGCGCGTGTCCGAGATCGGAAAGTCGCGCAATGGAAAGGACTCTCCAAGTATCGACTGGGTAGACGGGCCACTGGGTAGAGAAGTCTGCAGTCCGTCACGCTGCTCCGTGATGCGCGAATCGAGGTAGTCGAGGCCCCACAGAACACGATGCTCGAAGTGCCACGCCGAACCGCTGCGTTCCCCCAGCAGCTTGACGCCCGCCAAACGTTGCTGAAACTCAAACTGGCGCTCGATATGCAGCGGTTGCGGCTGACGCGGCGGCGCAGAGCGTCGCTGTTCGTCGCTGAGCTGCAACGTGTCGATATCCGTATAGAACAAACGCGCGGACCAACGGCCCCAGCCTTGCGCGTCGTTGCCTAACGAGTAGGCGAGAAACGCCGTCGTGCGCTTGCTCTCATCGTCGCCCAACAACTGGGTGGTAGTTGCAAACCGGCCGGGTTGCCCGACCAATGCTGCGACATCAGTTGTCTGACGAAAGCGATCGAAGGCTATGCCGGCTTCGAGCGGATGGTCGCCGTTGCCGAACTCCAATCGTAGCAGCGCGGAGTCACTCTGGAAGTCGCGTGGGTTGGGCCCAAGTCCATTGCCTTCGCTTTGTGTTTCGGAGCCCGTCGTGCGATCGACGGCGATCATCGCTGCCACGGCACGAGTCTCGGCCGCCGCCTGGATGAGTGCGCGGCGCGAGTCGTCCGCGCCCTGGAAGCCCACGGTGGCGCGCAATGCGGCAGACTCGCCACGCAAGTCCAGCCAGCGTCGCGGTCGCCAGGTCGAGACCGACACGACGCCACCCAACGCGTCGCTGCCGTACAGCGCTGACGCCGGGCCACGCAGTATCTCCACCCGCTCGGCGAGGGTGAGATCCGGCAGGAGCCGCCCGGCACTGGAATAATTACCGATGGCGAATGCCTTGCTGAGCGGCACGCCATCCACTTCGACCGCGACGCGATTGCCGCCGATACCGCGGATGGCAATGCCCTCGAAGCCAAATCTGCCGGGATCGTTACGCACTGCGATGCCGGGTTCCGTTGCGGCAACGTCACGCAAGTTTTGTTGCAAGGAAAAGTCGAGTTCGTTGGCGGTGATCAGACTGACGGTACCGATCGATTCGATCAGTGGTCGTTCGGCGCGGCTCGTGATAGTGACGGTTTGCAGTTCGGGGGTGAACTCCGCATGCGACACCCAGGGTGTTAGTAGCGCGACCGCAGCGCAGACCGATCGATTACGAGTTGAACTATTTGACATGGATCAAGGTGCATTCTGATGGTCAATGCGATGTTGCGTAGATGAACAATAGTACTCGAATAAGCACTTTCCGAAGTGTCTTCGTCGTTGGCGTGATAGCAACAATATTGCCGTTCGTCGCGGTGGCGGCGGCTGGCGACAGCACGGTTGCGGCGGCGATTACCGGTGGCAAAGCCGCTGTAGGTCTGCGCTATCGGGCGGAGCATGTCGACGACGATGCCTTTGTCGATGACGCGCTGGCCTCGACTCTGCGCATCCGGCTCACGTACGACACCGCGCAGTGGCGTGACCTCAGCATGTTGGTCGAGGTTGATCACGTTGCATCGATTGGCGGCGAAACTTACAACTCCACCCGCAATGGACGCACGACGCGCCCGATCGTGGCCGATCCGACCGGCACCGACTTGAATCAGGCTGCGCTGAAATTTGCACGGGGTGCCGACAGCGTGACGGTCGGGCGGCAACGCATCATTCTCGATAACGCCAGGTTTGTCGGCAACGTCGGCTGGCG
>JAGRJB010000042.1 GCA_020442965.1 Pseudomonadales bacterium | reverse complement strand
GGATTCGGGCCGCTGGGTCGACGACGAGGATTTCGGGAAACTACCGTTCTTCCTGACGCCAATCGGCGCGCAGTCGCAAGCGCGCCATTATCCGTGGGGCACGGTATCAGTGGCGGGTGACGCGGCCCAGGAGCTAACAATCACGCTGCGCCGTTCCAATCAGCGAGTCGAGGCGCACAAGGCGGCGGTGCTCGCGCAGCGTCACAGCCGTCCGCCGCAGTTTTGGCCGGCGGAGCACGAAGTGCGCCAGACGCTCAAGCCGGATGTGGACTACCGCTGCGTTCAGGGCTGGCTGGTTGCCGTGCCTGGCGCACATGGGCCGCCAGGCGCTGGCTACAACACCGGCAGTTCTGTCAGCCGTATAACCCGCGATGCACGCGGCGGGCTAGTGGCGCATATCGCGGGGACGGAGGAAAGGAACCTGTCGCTGTGGTGTGGCGATGGCTGCAAGGCGTCGATTCCGATCGATGAAGACGTCAATCTGTGGGGCCATTGGCCGGCTGTGAGCGCGCCGGAGTAGTCTGGCACGATGTGCATGACAGCCGGATCACCGTCTGTTCAGGGTCAGGTGTGAAAGAACGTACACTGAGTGCCGATCATGGCACGCATCTTGATTGTCGGGGCGAGCAAGGGAATCGGTTTGGAAACGACCCGGCAAGCGCTGGAGGCCGGGCATCAAGTACGCGCGCTCGCTCGTTCAGCTAACAGCATGGGGCTGGCCAATGCGAGGCTCGAGAAGGTGTGCGCTGATGCGCTCGATTCCGCGGAGGTCGCGGCGGCGTTGCCAGGCGTTGAGGTGGTTGTTCAGACCCTGGGCGTGGGGTTCGGCGATCTGTTTCGACCCGTAAATCTATTCTCCGCCGCGACCCAGGTCCTGGTCCCCGCCATGACCGCGGCAGGTGTTAGGCGCTTGATCTGCGTGACCGGCTTCGGAGCAGGAGACAGCCGCGCAAGCATCGGACTCCTGCAGCGGATTCCTTTCCAGATCGTGTTCGGTCGCGCCTACGACGACAAGAGCGAACAAGAGCGACTGATCAAAAGCAGCGCGCTCGACTGGACGATCGTGCGGCCGGGTGTACTGACCAACGGTGCGCGACGCGGGCGCTACAGGGTCCTCGAGTCGGCTGCGCAATGGCGCAATGGAATTATCTCGCGTGCGGATGTTGCAGATTTCCTGGTGCGACTGATCGATGATCCATCTTTCGTTCGCAAGACTCCCGTGCTGATTGATTGATGTTTCGCGTTCGCGAAGCGCCCGTCAGCTCGTTGCCTTTTGGGGTCGACGTAGGATTGTCGGTTGCGCCGTTCGACGCTCCACCCACGCAACCAACACAGTCAGAATCGAGGTAAATTGATCGGCCGCGGCAGGCCTGCTGCACGAACCGGGTGCGGCCGGAGCGAGACGGCAACTCAGCGACACCGCTGAACTCTTGTTAGCCAGTGTATCGGACCAGATTCCCGGCTGTGCCAACCACAGGTTCGACCGGCCGTGGTGGGCAGATTTCTGTCAGTACGTCCCTGAGCGCGGCCGTGCTGAAGGGCTTGGCAAGGTAGTCATCCATGCCAGCGGCGAGACAGCGTTCGCGATCGCCTTGCATGGCATTTGCCGTCAGTGCGACGATCGGCACGTGCCTGGGCCCCTGCGGACCCGGCCCTTGCTCAGCCTCCCACTTTCTGATGCAGGCGGTTGTTTCGTACCCGTCCATTCCGGGCATCTGGCAATCCATCAGGATTACATCGAACTCATCAGTCTGTGCGGCCTGCAAGCCTTCCCGACCGCCCGGCGCGATCTGTACCTGAAAGCCCAGCCTGATCAGCATGGCGCGCGCAACGTCCTGGTTGACGGGGTTGTCCTCGACCAGCAGTACCTTGTAGCTGTGGCTCGCGGTGTTTTTGGTGCCGGCATCCACCGGAACCAGCTCGCGGGGCGCGGTGGCCATCAATCCCAGTGCCTGACGCAGGATGGAATAGAGTTGCGCTCGGCGGACCGGCTTGGCCAGGTAGTGGTCGACGCCTGCGCCGCGTGTGGCGCGCGCAATGGATGAGCGAACCATGGAAGTGAGCATCACGATCTTCAGGCCGCTGAGCGATGGCGTATGGCGAATCCGTTCGGTCAGGTCGACGCCATCCAGCGTGGGCATCTGCATCTCGATCAGTGCAATGTCGTAGGGTTGGCTCGTTTCAGCGGCCGATCGCAGCACCTGCAGGGCATCCATGCTGTCGGCGATCGCGGTAGCCTGGAGTCCCCAGCTACGGGCGTATTCCGGTAGTACGGCGCGATTGATCGGGTTGTCGTCAACGATCAGCAGACGCTTGCCGAGCAGCCCCCCGTCATTTCGCTCCCAGGGGCGCAGGTCATGCTGTGCCGCTTCACCCATGCGCAGCGTGACCCAGAATGTACTGCCCACACCGGGCACGCTGCGAACACCTGCGGCCCCGCCCATCAGTTGCGCGAGTCTGCGCACGATGGCAAGACCAAGACCCGTGCCACCATAGCGACGTGCGGTGCTGACATCCTCCTGCGTGAACTCCTCGAAGATGTTCTCGATACGGTCGCTTGCGATGCCCGCGCCGGTGTCATGCACTTCGAAGAGAATCAGCGGGCCGGCATCATCTGAACCGCTGTCCACCCGGACGCCGACGTGACCACGCTCGGTAAACTTGATGGCGTTGCTCAGCAGGTTCGACAGGATCTGTCGCAGTCGTCCGGCATCGCCACGGACCCATAGCGGCACCGATGACTGAATCTGCGAGGCGATTTCCAGACCCTTGCCCTGCGCACGTTCGGCAAACAGGCCTATCACGTCGTCGACTACGTCGTGAAGATGGAAGTCCTCATCCTCGAGCGTCAGACGGTTCGCCTCGATCTTGGAGAAGTCGAGCACGTCGTCGATGATTCCGAGCAGCGATCTTCCGGAGCGCAGAACCGTCTCGGCATAACCGCGTTGTTCATCGGATAGGTCAGTCGCCAGCAGCAATTCGGTCATGCCGAGCACGCCGTTCATGGGCGTGCGTATCTCGTGGCTCATGTTAGCCACGAACATCGACTTGGCCCGATTGGCATCCTCGGCCTGGCTGCGCGCGGCATCAGCGGCAGCGGCGGCACTCCCGAGCTCCGCGTTGATCCGGGTAAGCTCGATCCCGCGCTCGGCGAGCCGGGCGTCGCGTAACTGCAGTTGTTCGAGCATGTCGTTGAAGCCGGCGATGAGCTGGCCGATCTCGCCTTGCTCCCGGTTGTGTACGCGCTGCGTGAAGTCCTGCGATTGAGTGACATGTCGCATCGACACTGCCAGATCGAGCAGGGGTGCCACCAGTCGCCGCTGCAAGCGATCGGAGAGTCGCACGGCCGCGATGCCGCCCAGCGCGATCACCGCCAGGATGATCAGGCTGGAGAACAACAGGTCCAGATAGAGCTGCAGCAGTCCGGCACGGACATAGACGTAGCCGATGGTTTCCTCGCGCAGCGTCACGGGGTAGAGCACTTCGATCGAGTTCAGATGCAGTTGCCGTCCCGCTTCAAAGTCGCTGCCGCGGGCAAGGGCCTCTGAAATCATTGCGGCAGCATCGGCCTGGCCCACCGCAGCAAGGCTGCTGCCGTCAGCGACGATGATGGCTCCTGCCCGGATGGATTCTTCGACGCCTAACGCCTCGAGCAACAGCATCGCCTGCTTGGAGTCCTGGAATTCGATGGATGCCGTGGCATTGCGCGCTACCATCTGCGCCACGACCGCCACACGATTGACGTTGGCATCGAGGTTTGATTTCACCTGAAACGCGATCACTACCGCAGCCACGCACAAGAGTGTGCCGCTCAGTACCAGCAGAACGATGCGCCGCAAGCGCAAGCGCAATGAGTGGGTGCTGTTAGTTGGCATGGCCTAGTTCACCACCGTCGCCAGTTGCAGCAGCGGCGCGGAAATCTCCAGCCCGGCGCGTCGGGCGGCGCGCAGGTTGATCTCGAGCCCGACGCGGTTGCTTTCCTGCAGTAGCGTGACCATGCCGCCGTGTCGCGCGAACTCGGGCGTTTCACCGATGATCAGTGTCGGACGGTCAGCGAGGATCAGGGCAAGGCTCTCGACATTGAGCCGTGGCGCATCGACCAGGTACAGCACCTGACAACCTTGGGTGCTGGCCGATGTCAGTTCGGTCAACACCTTCAGCCGCGCAGGTCGTCCCTGAATCGCGCGCTTCTCCATGGACTCAAGCGCCGAGATCGCGCTCGCGCTGCCGTAACCACAGACAACAAACGATGTAGCGTCGGCAAAAGCGGTTTCGGGCCAGGTGACGAACTTGACGATCTTGTAGATGACGGCCGCGCGGATCATCCGCTCGCGCACGGCCGCTTCCTGCGCGGGTGTTCGGGCCGCGATGATCAGCAGGACAAGCGAAACCACAGCGACCAGGAACGGCCGCAGCGAAGGCGCTGAGGGGACTCTCGCCATCTCGATTCAGATCCGCCGATCAGAAGCGCAGTGACAACTGTCCGAAGATCGATCTCTGCACGGACATCAGTGGCACGTCGAGCAGCTCCGACGTGTACTCCTGGTGTGAATCGTGGAGCAGGTTACGCCCGGCTATCGATACCTCAAACGCTGCCGACGGATGCCAGCTCAGGCGTGCGTCTAGTTCTGTGTAGCCAGGAACCAGGACGTCGAAAGCCGGGTTGAGGCGATCGACACCGCGCAGCACAGCACCCAGATTCCAGTTGCGGCTGGGGCTCCAGGTGGCGTTGAGACTCCACTGGTTGTCAGGCGC
>JAGRJB010000041.1 GCA_020442965.1 Pseudomonadales bacterium | reverse complement strand
AAGATTGGCGACTATGTCGCTGCGTTGCGTGGGCGCCCACGGCAGTGACATTGGATAGCCGCCATTCTGCGCGGTCGCGAATCGCTGCCAGCTCCAGTCGAACGGGTAGAACGACGCATAGACAATGCCGCCGACGGTGAGCGCCAACAGCCATCTGGCGGCGCCGTAACCGTGCGACCTCCCAGTCTTTGAACCCGCCATAGCCGAATTATGCCTGCTGCGATGCAAACGTGACGCACTGCGCATCGAGTGCCGCGCTCACATTTTAGAGTTCATCCTGTTGTGTGACGCTCGGCGAGCATGAAAAGAACAGCAAATAACGCGGTATCCGAGAGCGCATTCGGTCGACGCGTTCTGGCGGTGGTCGCGGCAGCCGTGTTGCTGCCGTTGGTTCTCGCGCTGGTGCTCGGAGCCAACCTGGCGCTGGAGCAGAGCGCTGCGTTCGAGCGGCGCCTGCTAACCGCAGTTGCCCACCAGCAGGCGCTCGCCTTGCAGACTTCGCCGCAGGGTATTCCGCGCGAACTGGCTCAGCAACTCAATGGTCACTATGCGGCGCTGCTGAACGAGACTGGCCGTCTCGTCTACTCGAGTGTGGCTGTATCGGAGGACTTCGCGGCGCTGCTCGCTACGGCGACAAGGCTCCCGCACGACCAGGTGGACGAGACCAGTCGAGACATCAGCTGGTATGCGGATTCAGCAGAGTGGCGCGGCGTTCTGCGAACGATTACGCGAGAGGATGCGGGCCGCAGGACGCGCGAGTATCTGCTCGTGTATGAGCCGGTACCACGTTGGTACGACTCGATGGTCGCGGCCGCGCCGCTAACCGCCTGGCTGCTCGTCGGCGGAATCGTCGCGGCACTGGCCGCGGCCCTGTATCTCATGCGCTGCTACGTACCCGCCCTGCGCGCGCTGCAGAGCGCGCTGCGTGCGCTCGCCGACGGTGGGCAGGTAGCCGTTCCGACGCAAGGCGTCGACGAGGTCGCCAAGATCGCAACCCAATTGCGTGTGACCGCGGCCGCGACATCGCGCCGTTTGGCAGCCCACGCCGCTCAGGCCGAAGTCGATTGCGCTTTGCTAGGCACGCTGGAAGTAGACCAGGGCATCGAAGCTGCATTGCCAAAACTGCTCACGATGACCCTCAGTCGAGCTGTGGGTGTCATTTTAGTCGATGAAGTCACGAGCTCGCACGGGCGATTGCTGCTGGCCGGGGAGCAAGAACAGTCGTTGCCAGTCGAGCGAGTCATGTTGGATGCGGAGATGCTGGTGGCCGTGAGTGCGGCGCCCGAGGGCATGACGGTCGCGCGCGTCGAGCAGGATCGGCACGGGTTCTTGGTGCCGTTCACGTACCTGGGCGCCGGGTTCTTCTGGTTGTGGCCGGTCATGCGCAACGACAAGCTGCTGGCATTGTTAGTCGTGGGTTTCGAGCACGAGCCGGTGAGCGCCGGGGAGGGTGCCCGTCACGGCGCCACCTTTGCACATCGCCTGCGGCTGGCGCTTTCACAAAGTGCGCGCGATGAGGCGCTCTATCGCCAGGCGCACTTCGATCCGCTGACACAGCTACCGAACCGCTCGCTCTTTCAGGACCGATTGTCGCAGGAGCTTGCCGCGGCGCTCTCAGGCTTGGTGCGCGGCGCTTTGCTGTTCGTCGACCTGGATCACTTCAAGCGCATCAACGACACACTCGGACACGAGGCTGGCGATCAATTGCTGGTGATCGTGGCACAGCGCCTCAAATCGTGCGTCAAAGAAGGCGATACGGTGGCGCGACTCGGTGGCGACGAATTCACCATCATCCTGCGTCATATCAGCGACCCGGACGCCGCGCGAGCTGTGGCCGAGCGCATCATCTATTCGCTCAATCTGCCGGTAAATCTGGCCGGTCGCGATCATCACGTGCGAGCGAGCGTGGGTGTGGCTCTATTTCCCGATGATGGCGCGACCGTCGAAGATTTGATGCGCAATGCCGATCTTGCGATGTATCGAGCCAAAGAGCTGGGCCGAGGTCAGTCGATATTCTACGAGCGCAACATGAGTGTGCGCACGATGCGTCAATCCGACAGCGGTCTGTACCGCGCACTCAAGCGACGGGAGCTGTCTCTTTTCTACCAGCCGCAGTTTCACGTTGCGAACGTGCAGTTAGCGGGCGCCGAGGCGCTGCTGCGCTGGCAGACTCGCTACGATGGCATGAAGCTGCCGAACGAATTCATTCCTTCCGCCGAGCAGACGGGTTTGATCGTGGATATCGGTAGTTGGGTGCTGGAGACCGCCTGCGCACAGCTCGCCGAATGGCGGCGACTTGGTCTACCGCAAGTTCGTCTGGCGGTGAATGTCTCGGCGCAGCAATTGATCGACGATGAGTTCGCCGAGCGCGTGGAGAGGTTGTTAGCGCAGAATCGGCTGCCGCCCAGCGTGCTCGAACTTGAGCTGACTGAAACCGCGCTGGTGGACGCTCAGGTCGGCGCGGCTTTGAAGGATCTGGCCGAACTGGGGGTCAGCTTGGCGATCGATGATTTCGGTACCGGGTTCTCGTCGCTCAATTATCTGCGCCGGCATCCGATTCACACCGTGAAACTCGACGCGTCCTTTCTGGAGGAGGTTCCAGCGGACGCCTCGGCCGCTGCGGTGGCGGAGTCGGTGCTCACGATGGCGCATTCGCTCGGCAAGAGCGTCGTCGCTGAAGGCGTTGAGACCATGGAGCAGCTTGAGTTCCTGCGTCGACATCGTTGCGCGTACGCACAAGGCTTTTTTCTGGCGCGACCGATGTCGGTGGCTGCCATGACAGAACAGCTCGAAGCGCGCAGAATGGGCACTATCGATGAGGACGAGCGCGCGACAGGTTAGGTTTCCCAGCTTTCCGGCGATCTTGGCACTGCTGGCTGCGGCACTGGCGGGTTGCGTCGGTACGCCACCGCGGGAGTTGCCCCGTTCTTCCCAGGAAGCGATACCCGACGATCGATCGCGAGCGCTCGAGATCGTGAGGTTGGCCGATTCGCTGAGAGGCGTCCCTTACCGCTACGGCGGCGCGACACCTGCCGGATTCGACTGTAGCGGCCTGGTCTTCTACACCTATCACGAGTCGGGCTTGCGCGTGCCGCGCACGGCTCGTGCGCAATTCGAGGCTGCATCGAGAGTGGATATTCGCGACCTGCGGCCGGGTGACTTGGTTTTCTTCGAATTGGACGGCCGACACGTGGATCACGTTGGAATTTATGCGGGCAAGGGTCGATTCATTCACGCGCCGCGCACCGGGCGCAACGTCGAGGACGGATTTTTACAGAATGACTACTATGCGGACCGTTTTGCCGGCGCGGGCCGCATCTGGCCAGCGCCGCCTGGCGCGCGAGCGCCATGAACGCGATCGAATCATTTCCAACGACCGTGCAGCCGGCTTATGTTCAGCGCAGCACCGGGCGCGCGGCGGTGGGTCGCTGTTCTGCGACAGCGGCCACACTTATTGCGATTGACGCTACGGTGCATTGTTTCGCACACTCCCCAGTTCTTGAAAAAGGCAAACCCGTCGTGAGGCGGGGACGCAAAGCCACCGGTCCGCGCTCATGACGAGGACAGCGGGGTTGCCATCGAGGCAGCTCGCGTGCTGCGACACTAACAAGTGCCGCGTACAGCCGGTCGTTTCCTGCGTCGCAAAGCCTGCGTCGATCGGTATCCAGCGGGGAACTAGATGAGCGTGAATCCGAAGTCAGCGTCTGGCGCGCCGTCAGCGTCGTCGTCTGAGCCGCCTGTGGCCGCCGCGCCTTCGAGCGGTGAGTTCGTCATCAACCTTTGTTCGTCGACGACGCCGATGGCGTTGTCCAAGCCCGAAGATCCGTCGCTGGCTCGCTTTACGTTCTTTGTTAGCCGTCGGCGTGAGGACGGGCGTGAGCGATTCCGCTTGCACATGGGCTACTTTCCGACGATGGAGGCGGCGGAGGAGTGGCTCACGATCGTGCGTGAGGTGTACCCCGGCGCTTGGGCTGGCGATGCGCCGGGCCGCAAGCTCGCCGCACGCGCCAGCGCCGCCGCAACGGCAAAGAGCCCCGGCGCTACGGACATGAGCCCCGCCGCCGCACCACGGAGCGCCTCGGATCGCGCGGTCAGCGCCGCGGTCTCGGCCCCGAGTGCACCGGCCCCAGCCGTGATGGCGCCAGCGCCGCTGGCACCGGCGCCGCTGGCAACAGCCGCGATCGCAACCGCTCCAGTGGCACCCGCTGCCAGCGTGTCGCGGCCCGCGCCACCCCCGCCAGTCGGCGAGCCGCAAGCGACGGACGCGACCGCCATTCAGCCGGCGGCTCCCGCGCACAAAGCGCCAGTTGTTAGTCGACCGGCAGCGCCACCGATGTCGCCGAGCGCTGCGGCCGCGAAGGCGGCCGTGATCGCCTCGACCGTGCAGCCGAAGGCCACCAAGAAGCCCGTCAGCCCCGAATCCAATATTCGGGAGGTGTTGGCGGAGCTGGACGAACTGACGGATACGCAAACGTTGCGGGTTCTGGAGGGTCGCAATGCTCCCGACAAATCGGGCGCCAGCACCCCCTACGACGAAGCGATTCCGCTGGTGCGTCCCGATGACACGCTCACGATGCGCGCCATCAAGGCGGACGTGCAACGTCAGGCGCCGGTCTCCTTTGCTGTGCAGCTCGAGTGGTCGGTCACGCCGATCGACGCGAGCAAAGTGCCGCCACTCGCGATTTTCAGTGCCTATACGCTCTATACGACCGAGGCCAATCGCCAGGGGCGCCGCTGGTATGGATTGCGATTAGGCTTCTTCAGCGATGCCATTTCGGCCAAACAAGTCGCTTACTACGTGCGCTCGGATTTCGGATCGGTTGCCGTGGTGCCGGTGTCGTCCGATGAGAAAGACAACGCGTCGGGACCAAAAGCGGGTATCAATGCCGTGCCACAGGTAGCGGCTACTGACATCGAGAAGATCGAGCAGGACGTGTTCCAATTGCTGGACGACGATACGCCGCCGCCGATCGTACTCGACGTCGTTGGCGAAACGTCGCCGCGTGCAGCCCAGAAGAAGGCGCCGCCACCTGTCGTCAACCGTGCAAACGCCAAAGCGGCGATCGAATCGTCACGACCGCGTGAACGCAAGTCCGGCAGGCTCGCGCGGCAGGGTGCCAAGGCGAAATCAAGCGCGGGACGTCTCGACGAAACGCTCGAGATCCTCGGCGCCGACCAACTCGACTTCGACAAGGGGCGCGGCGAGTTGATCTCCGAGTCCGGTGTGCGGCATCTGCGTGTGCACGTCGACCGTCGTGGCTCCAAGTTCTCATCGTTGCTCGATCGGATCGCGCAAAAACTTGGGCGGAGCTAACTACCGCTTGCCAAACAGCGCATCGAGTGCCGCCCGTGATTGGTCGATCGCGGCGGTGTCGGGCGCGATGTACGCGCCGACCTTCGGCTTGAAGTGATCGCAGAAGTTGGCGTGCGTCTTGTCCCGCACTTCGTCCGCGGTCGGCTCGCGGCAATGTTTGGCGACCGCTGTATCGTACTCCACGCACATTCTGCAGACGTGTAACTCTGCCCGGCAGCTTGGGCATTCCTCGAGTCGTCGCAGCGGCAAGGTGTAGCACTCGAGCGAGGCGCCACATTTCCAGCAGCTCAAACCATGTTTCATGCTGTCGCCTCCGTCGTGCGCTCGCGCAAAAAGTCGACCAACACCCGCCCGGTGTGCGAGCGCGCCGCCCGTTTGGCGATCGTCGCCGGTGGTCCGGCAGCAACGACCTTGCCACCGCCTGCGCCGGCCTCCGGCCCCATATCGATGATCCAGTCCGCCTCTGCCATCACGTCGAGATTGTGTTCGACGACGACGACAGAATTACCCGCGTCGACCAGACGATGCAACACGACGATGAGCTTTTCGACGTCAGCCATATGCAGTCCAACGGTCGGTTCATCGAGCACGTAAAGCGTGTGCCTGGCCTTCTGACGCAGCGAGCCACGTGCATCGTTGCGCACCTTGGCAAGTTCAGTCACGAGCTTGATGCGCTGTGCCTCGCCGCCCGACAGCGTTGGACTGGGCTGACCGAGTGTCAGATAGCCGAGTCCAACGTCCTGCAGCAGCTTGAGCGGGTGCAGGATGGTCGCATGGGACGCAAAGAACTCGACCGCGCCGTCGACACTCATCGCGAGCAGGTCAGCGATGCTCTTGCCATGCCACAGGACGCTCTGGGTCTCGCTGTCGAAGCGCTTGCCGCCGCAGCTCTCGCACAGCACTTTGACATCCGGCAGGAAGTTCATTTCGATCGTTTGTACGCCCTGGCCACCGCAAGCTTCGCACCTGCCGCCGACGGTGTTGAACGAGAAGCGACTCGCGCTGTAGCCGCGGATTTTCGATTCGGTGGAACCGGCATAGATGCGGCGGACGTCGTCCCAGAAGCCGATGTAGGTAGCCGGACAGGAGCGCGGAGTCTTGCCGATGGGCGTCTGGTCCACTTCCAGAACGCGATCGATTGTGCCTGCGCCCGTAATGCTGGTAGCGCCTACGAGTGGCGTTCGGCTCTTCTTGCCACGGGGTCGTGTATCGTTGACGCGGGCCTTCAGGTTGGCAAAGAGTACGTCGCGGGCGAGCGTTGATTTGCCAGACCCCGAGACGCCCGTGATCACTACCAGACGCGCGAGCGGCACGGTGACGCTCAACTTGGTGAGGTTGTGCAGCGTGACGCTCTTGAGAGCGATACTCGGCGACTTGGAGCTGGTCTTCCGCCGCGGCGTCCGGGCGTGCGTCAGTGGCTTTGCTAACAACCGTCCCGTGGTTGAACGAGGGCTTGCGATCAAGTCGGCCAGCGTGCCGCTGCCAACGATCTCGCCGCCGAGAGAACCGGCGCCGGGCCCCAGGTCGATCACGTGATCGGCGCGCCGGATCGTATCCTCGTCGTGTTCGACGACCACCAGCGTGTTGCGGTGTTTGGCCAGCTCGCCGAGCGCATCCAGCAGAATATGATTGTCGCGCGGATGCAAGCCGATGGTCGGCTCATCGAGTACGTAGCAAACACCCTGCAGATTCGAGCCTAACTGCGCAGCGAGGCGAATGCGCTGCGCTTCCCCGCCCGAGAGCGTGGGTGCGGCGCGATCGAGCGACAGGTAGCCGAGTCCGACGCGCTGCAGAAATGTGAGCCGCGAGCGGATCTCGCTCAGCAGATCGCGTCCGATGGCGGCTTCTCGGCTCGTGGTTTTCAGTTTGGCGAAGAACTTGGTGGCATCATCGACGGAATGGCCCGTCAGTTGGGCGATGGGCAGCTCTCGGAATCGTACGTTGCGCGCGATCGGGTTCAGGCGTTCGCCGTGGCAGCTTTCGCAGGCAGTTTCCGCCGTGCCGTCGATGTCGCGCCAGCCAGCTTCTTCACCAGTCTGTTCTGCGTCGAAGTCAGGCAGCGTCACGCCGGTTCCGAAGCAACTCTCACACCAACCGTGTTTGGAGTTGAAGGAAAACAGACGCGGGTCGAGCTCCGCAAAGCTGGTGCCGCAGGACGGACATGCGCGCCTGGTGGAGAATACTTGCGCTCGCTCGTTAGCAGCAGCGCCATCGATCGCGAGGACGTGAACAATACCCTTGCCGAAGTCGAGTGCGCGTTCCAGATTGCGCTGCAGGCTGCCATCGTTCGGTACTTGCACTGCAAGCTGCGCAACCGGCAGTTCGATCGTATGTTCCTTGAAACGATTGAGGCGCGGCCAGGGCCTGGTGGGTAGCAACTCACCATCGACGCGCAGCTGCTTGAAAGCGCGCCCCGCGGCCCATTTGGCGAGGTCCGTGTAATAGCCCTTGCGTGCCAGAACAAGAGGAGCAAGCAACATGATCCGCACGCCGTCGTGCTCTGCGAGAATTCGTGCCGCGATCGATGCGGCGCTTTGCGGTTCGATCGCAGCATCGCAGTCGGGGCAGTGCTGTGTGCCGAGCTTGACGTACAGCAGCCGCAGGAAGTGGTAGACCTCAGTGAGCGTCGCCACCGTGCTCTTGCGACCGCCGCGGCTCGTGCGTTGTTCGATCGCGACGGTAGGTGGAATGCCGTAGATCGCATCGACGTCGGGGCGGGCGGCGGGCTGCACGAATTGACGTGCGTACGCATTGAGAGACTCAAGGTAGCGGCGTTGTCCCTCATTGAAGAGAATATCGAACGCCAGTGTGGATTTGCCGGACCCCGAGACGCCGGTGATCACGGTGAACGCCTCGCGCGGGACGCTGACATCGATGTTCTTGAGATTGTGCTCGCGGGCACGGTGGACGATGATCGATTTGGTGTCGCGTCGGCGGACTTGGTAGTCGGTGCCGGCATCCTTGACGGCGGTGGGCAGCGACGCCACGGGCATCTCGTGAGCGCGCAATGCCTGCTCGTACTGGATCAGTGCGCGTCCGGTGTACGACGCCTGGCAGGCGCGTATCTCCGCGGGCGGGCCTATGCACACAACACTGCCGCCGGCATCGCCACCCTCCGGTCCCAGATCGATGACCCAATCGGCAACTCGAATGACATCCAGATTGTGTTCAATGATGACTAATGAGTGGCCGGCCTTCTGCAGCTTGCGAAATGCGCGCAACAGTTTGGCGATGTCCTCGAAGTGCAAGCCGGTCGTCGGTTCATCGAACAAGAACAGCTTGCCACGCACCGAGGGCTTATCGTCGGCCGCGGTCGTAGCCAGATGGCCCGCAAGCTTCAGGCGCTGTGCTTCGCCACCGGACAACGTCGGCACAGGTTGCCCGAGTCGCACGTACTCGAGCCCGACGTCGGCAAGCGGTTGCAGACGTAGCGTCACCGCCGGGACATCCTTGAAGAAACGCAAGGCTTCGGTGACGGTCAGATCGAGCGCATCGGCAATACTCGCTCGCCGACCGTCTGCGCCCTCGCGTTTGATTTCGAGCGTCTCATCCTTGTAGCGCCTGCCATTGCACTCGCCGCAACGCAGGTAGACATCCGACAGAAACTGCATCTCGACGTGTTCGAAACCGTTACCGTTGCAGGCCGAGCAGCGACCGCTGCCGGAGTTGAAACTGAACGTGCCGGCGGTATAACTTCTGGCGCGCGCTGCTGGCTCCGCCGCATACAGCTCGCGTATCGCATCGAACGCGCCGACGTAGCTCGCCGGGTTCGAACGGGTTGTCCGGCCGATCGGCTTCTGATCCACCAGCACGACATCGTCGATCAGTTCCGCGCCGACCAATTGGTCGAAGTCGCCCGGTGCTTCGGTGGGTTTACCGGTGGCTTTGAGCAACGCCGGATGCAGTACATCCTCGATCAGTGTCGACTTACCCGATCCTGAGACGCCCGTGACGCATACCAGACGCTTGAGCGGCAAGCGCACCGTCACGTTCTTGAGATTGTGCGCACGTACGCCTGCGAGTTCGAGGTGGCGCAGCGCCGGCACCATGGTTGCGCGCGTCCCGTCATGGTCTATTCTGGGCGCGCGTTCGGCTAGCGGGATCTGCTTGCGGCCGCTCAGATACTGGCCAGTCAATGATTTTGCGTCGGCGCACACGGTCTGTGGTGGGCCGTAGGCCACGATCTCGCCGCCATGCTCCCCGGCGCCCGGCCCAAGATCGAGAATGCGATCCGCCTGCAGCATGATCTGCGGATCATGCTCCACGACCACTAACGAGTTGCCCGCGTCGCGCAAGCGATGCATCACTTCGATCACACGCAGCATGTCGCGCGGATGCAGGCCAATCGAGGGCTCATCCAGCACGAACAGTGTGTTGACGAGGGATGTGCCCAGCGCGGTCGTTAGATTGATGCGCTGCACTTCGCCACCCGAGAGCGTGCGCGATTGTCGATCGAGAGTCAGATAACCAAGACCCACGTCGGTCAAGAATCCAAAGCGTCCGCGGATCTCGCCGAGCAGCAGATCAGTGGCTTCATCGAGTGGTTTCGGCAATTGCAGTCCATCGAAGAACTGACGGCAGCGCGCGATCGGCAGCAACATCAGATCGTGAATCGTCAGCCCCGGAAGTTCCGCCAGCATCGCGTCTGTGTAGTTAGTGGAGGCCGGATGCTGACGCTCTCGACCGGCCAGCGCCTGCTCCGCCAACTCGCGCGAGCCCACGCGCCACAGCAGGGATTCGGGCTTGAGACGCGCCCCATTGCAAGTCGTGCAGGGCGTGTACGCACGATAGCGCGACAACAATACGCGTACGTGCATCTTGTAGGCCTTGGTTTCGAGCCAGTCGAAGAAGCGGCGTGCTCCGTACCAGACCTTCTTGTTCCAGGGACCTTCGCCCTCCAGCACCCACTGCTTCTCCGCGGCGCTCAGCTGATTCCATGGTGTGTCGACACGAATGTCGCGTTTCCTGGCGAAGCTGATCAGATCGTCCTGGCATTCCTTGTAGGCATTGGTTTGCCACGGTCGGATCGCGCCGCCGGCGAGCGTTTTGCTCTCATCGGGGATCACGAGGCCGTAGTCGATTCCGATGGTGCGACCGAACCCGCGACAGGTCTCGCAAGCCCCGATCGGAGAATTGAACGAGAAGGCGCTCGGGGACGGCTCGCGATAGGAGATATCGCAACGCGCGCAGTGCAGCTCGCTCGAGTAGCGCCAGGTGTCGAGCGTCCGTGGTGGCTTGTCGGCACTGACGGACTGTTCCTCGACCACGTGAACATCGACCCGCCCGCGTCCGACACGCAGCGCGGCCTCGAGCGATTCGATCACTCGGCCGCGTTCCACGCCGCCAAGTCGCAATCGATCCTGGACAACCTCGAGCTGCTTCTTGCCACGCTTGTGTATGCGCGTGTAGCCCTGTGCTTCGAGCAACCGGCGGATCTCGGCTTCCTTGAAATTCTTCGGGATGGTGACCGGAAAGCAGATGTGCACGCGCGGGTCGTTAGCGGCACTCGATCGTTGCGCGATATCCACGTAGATGCTGTCCGAGCTGTCCTGTTTGACACGCTCGCCGCAGCCGCGGCAATAGAGCGCGGCAGCGCGCGCGAACACGAGTTTCAGGTGGTCGTTCAGCTCGGTCATCGTGCCCACGGTCGAGCGCGACGTACGCACCGGGTTCGTCTGATCGATGGCAATCGCGGGCGGAATCCCTTCGATCAGGTCAACAGCCGGCTTATCCATTCGATCCAGGAACTGCCGGGCGTAGGGCGAAAACGTCTCGACGTAGCGGCGCTGGCCCTCCGCGTACAGCGTGTCGAACACCAGCGAGGATTTGCCCGAGCCCGAAACACCCGTCACCACTACGAGCTCGCCGAGTGGAATCTCAAGATCGAGATTCTTGAGATTGTTCTGGCGGGCACCGTGGACGACGATTGCCTCGCTATTGGGTGGAGACTTGGGCATGTGGATCAGATAGTGGGGTCGCTTGAGCGGAACGCAATCGGTTATTGTAGCTGGTTTGCTCCTGCGAGAGATTGCATGATACGACAGAGCGAGAGGTCGCCAAACACTAACAAGCGACGCTACCGCCGCCGCACCCTGTCAGCCGCGGGATTGATCGCGCTCGGCCTGTCGGCGCTCGCCTATCAGTGGCAGGGCAGTCAATGGCAGAACAGTCGTCAGGGAAACACGCCCGCTGCGGGTACCTCATTCGACTTCTATCTCATGGCCTACTCGTTACATCCGGCGTTCTGCGAAAATGGCAATGCGCGCCGCAGGGAATGCCAGCGGCTGACTGCCGCGGACAATGCTCGTCGGCCGATTTCAATTCACGGCTTGTGGCCAGAGAATGATCGATCGGGCAGCTATCCGCACGATTGTGCCGGACCCAGGCTCAGCCTTTCGAGCGAGCTGCGGGCCGAGCTTGATCAGTGGATGCCAGGTACTGCGAGCGGACTACAGCAGCACGAATGGCGCAAGCACGGCACTTGCTCGGGACTCGATGCATCGCGATATTTTCGTCTGTCGATCGATTTCACCAGGGACGTCAATGCGGCGCTCGGCCGGGCGCTGCTCGCGCACACCGAGCGCCAGGTGGCCGCTGCAGAGCTGCGCACTGCGGCGAACGCCTATCGCGCCGGGTTCGGGGACACGCTGACATTTCATTGCCAAAACCTCAAGGGCGCTGATCCGGTGAAACGTGGCCGACCGTATTTGTTCGAGATTCGCCAGTGCATCGACGACGATGGTCCGGGTGGCGCACCAGCCACGCTACTGTCCTGCAGCAGCGTCAAACGACGTGACCAGGGTTGCGGAGCGCGGTTCTGGATCGATGGCGTGTAACGGGACTTGAACTCCAGCGCGTATACTGGCTCAAAGCCTGGCGCGTTCCGCTGGGCGACCAGTTCAAATCGAGGATCCTGCAGATGAACCGATTCATCACACCGGCCGCCGTGGCCGGGCTCTTGTCATTTCCGTTTTGGTCCCTGCCGACGTGGGCGGCAGCCGAGAGTGGGGGTGCCAATTCGATTGAGGCGCGCCTGATTGCACGCGATGCCCTTTTCGGCAATCCCGACAAGGCGCAAGCGCGCATCTCGCCCGACGGCCACTACAATTCCTTCATTGCGCCACGCAATGGCGTGTTGAACGTGTACCTTGCGCCGGTCGGCAAGATCGCCGAGGCCAAGCCGATTACTAACGATCAGAAGCGCGGTATCCGGCAGCACTTCTGGGCTTATACCAATCGCCACGTGTTGTTCCTTCAAGACGAAGGTGGCGATGAAAATTGGCACCTGTACGTGGTCGATATCGATACCGGCAAGCAGCGAGACCTCACGCCGTTCAAGGGCGTGACCGCACAAGTGGTCGGGCTGTCCTGGAAACGCCCAGGAGTCGTGCTGGTTGGCATCAACGATCGCGTGCCCGAGTGGCATGATCTGTACGAGGTCGATCTGGTCACCGGCGCGCGCAAGCTGATCGAGCGCAATGAGCAGGAATTTGCAGGCTACGAAGTCGATAGTGATCTGGTGCCGCGCCTTGCGCTCAAGACAGGTGCGGACAGCAACGACATCCTGCGACGCACCGACAAGGGCTGGCAGCCGCTCATCAGCTATGGCCGCGCCGACTCGCTGACAACTAACTTGATCACGATCGAAGGCGATGGCGCGCATGCATTGATGCTGTCGTCGATCGATCGCGATAAAGCCGCGCTCGTGCGCATCGATCTCGCGACCGGCAAGCAGTCACAGATTGCATCGAGCGAGCGTGCTGATATCGAACGTATCTGGCTCGAGCCCAAGACCTATCGCCCGCAGGCCTATGGCATCGACTATCTAAAGCCTGAAATCACGCCCTTGGTAGATGCCGTCAAGGATGACATCGTGTTGCTACGCGGCAAACTCGGGGAGTCATTCGATGTGACTAGCCGCACTCTGGCGGACGATCGCTGGATTGTAGCGACCGATGAGCCGCAGGCGCCGGCGGTCAGTTACCTCTATGACCGCAAGAACAAGCAGCTCGACAAGCTGTTCGAGATGCGCCCACAACTGTCTGGCGCACCGCTCGTACCGATGCAGGCGATCGAGATCCGCTCGCGCGACGGGCTGTCGCTGGTGTCCTACCTGTCACTGCCGCCGGGCTCCGACCAGAACGGTGATGGGCGGCCGGACGCGCCGGTACCGTTGGTGCTCAACGTGCACGGCGGGCCGTGGGCGCGCGAATCCTACGGCTTTGATCCCGAGCACCAGTGGCTTGCCAATCGCGGCTACGCGGTGCTGTCGGTGAACTATCGCGGATCAACCGGCTTCGGCAAGGGCTTCATCAATGCGGGCAACCGCGAGTGGGCCGGCAAGATGCACGAGGATCTCATGGATGCGGTTGAATGGGCGATCAAAGAGAAGATCGCGCAGCCTGCCAAGGTGGCGATCTATGGCGGGTCGTACGGGGGCTATGCGACCCTCGTGGGGCTGACCTTCACACCAGACACGTTTGCGTGTGGCGTCGATATCGTGGGCCCCTCGAACCTCAACACCTTGCTCGCCACCATTCCACCGTACTGGAAGTCTTTCTTCGAGGAATTTGCGACGCGTGTCGGTGATCCGCGCACCGAGGAAGGCAAGAAGCTGTTAGCGGAGCGTTCACCACTGACTCACGTTGATGCGATCAAACGGCCACTGCTGATCGCACAAGGAGCTAACGATCCGCGTGTCAAGAAGGACGAGGCGGATCAGATAGTCGCGGCGATGACGGCCAAGAAACTGCCGGTTACCTACGTGCTCTATCCCGATGAGGGTCATGGCTTTGCGCGGCCACAGAATCGCACGTCGTTCTACGCGATTTCGGAAGGCTTCTTGTCGAAGTGCCTGGGCGGGCGCTACCAGCCAGTCGGTGACGACTTCAAGGGCGCGAGCCTCGAAGTGCTGGATGGTGCGAGCTATGTGCCCGGACTGGAAGCGGCGCTGAGCAGGAAGAACTAGCAGGTGGAAGCGGCGCGCGACATTTTCTCCCATCGCAAGCACTGGGCTCAGCGCTTTGGTACCGCGCCGTTTCTGCCGATGTCGCGCGCCGAGATGGATGAGCTTGGCTGGGATTCGTGCGATGTCATCATCGTCACGGGCGACGCGTACGTTGACCATCCCAGTTTCGGCATGGCAATTATCGGCCGTGTGCTCGAGGCGCAGGGATTTCGTGTAGGAATCATCGCACAGCCCGATTGGCGCAGCGCCGCTGCATTCCGGGCGCTCGGCAAGCCTAATCTGTTTTTCGGCATTACCGCCGGCAACATGGATTCGATGGTGAATCGCTATACGTCGGATCGGCGTGTGCGTAGCGATGACGCCTACACCGCCGGTGGGCAGGGCGGTGCGCGACCGGATCGCGCGCTCATCGTTTATGCGCAGCGTGCTCGCGAGGCGTATCGCGACGCGGCCATCGTCGTCGGTGGCATCGAAGGCAGTTTGCGACGCATTGCGCACTATGACTACTGGTCCGACAAAGTCCGTCGCTCGGCACTGCTTGACGCCAAAGCTGATTTGTTAGTGTTCGGCAACGCGGAGCGGCAAATTGTCGACATTGCGCATCGCCTGGCCGGTGGCGAGGCGATCGGCGACATTACCGATCTGCGCGGTACGGCGTTCACACGCGCATCGCGCCCCGACGACGTGATCGAGATCGATTCAACCCATCTCGACACTCCCGGCCCGCTCAACCCGCCCGTGGATCCCTACGCGACGGAGCCGATGCTGACCGCACCTGCTACGGCCGATCCCGCCCGCGACGAGCATGTGGTTCGCTTCGTGCGGCGCGTCAAGAACGCGGATCGCGAGCGCAGCGTCATTCGCCTGCCATCCTACGAACTGGTCGCCACGGACGCCGTACTCTATGCGCACGCTTCACGCATCCTGCACCTGGAGGCGAATCCGGGCAACGCGCGCGCGCTGGTGCAGC
>JAGRJB010000040.1 GCA_020442965.1 Pseudomonadales bacterium | reverse complement strand
GCAAGTACATCGAGAAGGACGCCGCACTCGAGCGGCGCTTCCAGAAGGTGTTCGTCGACGAACCATCGGTTGAAGACACGATCGCAATCCTGCGGGGTCTGCAGGAGCGCTACGAGGTCCATCACGGCGTCGATATCACGGATCCGGCGATCGTCGCGGCTGCCACGCTGTCGCATCGCTACATCGCCGATCGGCAGTTGCCCGACAAGGCCATCGATCTGATCGACGAGGCTGGCGCGCACATCCGCATGGAAATCGATTCCAAGCCCGAAGTCATGGACAGGCTCGAGCGGCGCATTATTCAGCTGAAGATCGAACAGGAGGCGCTCAAGAAGGAAGAAGACGCGGCGTCCAAGAAGCGCCTGGAAACCTTGTTGGAAACGCTGCGTGGCCTTGAGAAGGAATACTCCGACCTCGAAGAGATCTGGAAAGCCGAGAAAGCCGCCATGCAAGGCGCCACGGCCATCAAGGAAGAGCTCGAGAAGATCAAGATCGATATCGAGAGCGCGCGTCGGCGCGGCGATCTCACGAAAGTCGCCGAACTACAATACGGGCGCATTCCCGAGCTCGAGAAGCGCTTGTTAGAGGCGCAGGCTGCGGAGTCGCAGGAGACCCAGCTCGTCCGTAACAAGGTGACCGACGAGGAGATTGCGGAAGTCGTCTCCAAGTGGACCGGCATTCCGGTATCGAAGATGCTGGAGGGCGAGAAAGAGAAGCTCCTGCGTATGGAAGACGCGCTAACCAGGCGCGTCGTGGGTCAGGACGAAGCCGTGCGCATTGTCGCCAACGCGATTCGGCGTTCGCGTGCCGGCCTGGCCGATCCGCGGCGCCCGAATGGTTCGTTCTTGTTTCTGGGGCCTACCGGTGTCGGCAAAACGGAGCTGGCGAAGGCGCTCGCCGAGTTTCTGTTTGATACCGAGGATGCAATGGTGCGCATCGACATGTCGGAATTCATGGAACGGCATTCCGTAGCGCGCCTGATCGGCGCGCCGCCGGGGTATGTCGGCTACGACGAGGGTGGCTATCTCACCGAAGCAGTACGACGACGACCGTATGCGGTGATCCTGCTCGACGAAGTTGAGAAGGCCCACCAGGATGTTTTCAATGTCTTGTTACAAGTACTCGACGACGGGCGTTTGACCGATGGCCAGGGTCGCACGGTCGATTTTCGCAACACCGTCATTATCATGACCTCGAACCTGGGCTCGCAAGTCATTCAGGAGCTGTCCGGTGCGGGTAACTACCAGCGCATGAAGGCGGCGGTGATGGAAGTCGTGCAGGAGAGTTTTCGGCCGGAGTTCATCAACCGGATCGACGACATCTGCGTTTTCCACCCGCTGGGCGCCGCCGAGATTCGTCGGATCGTCGATATTCAGCTTGGTCTGTTGCGCAAGCGTCTGATAGAGCGGGATATGGATCTGCTGCTCGACCCGGAGGCGCAGGACAAACTGGGCGAAGCGGGCTACGACCCGGTCTACGGCGCGCGGCCCCTGAAGCGGGCGATCCAACAGCAGATCGAAAATCCGCTCGCAAGCCGCATGCTGGCCGGCGATTTCGGGCCGGGAGATCGCATCCGCGTCTCCGTGCAGGACGGGCACCTGTCGTTTGCGCGTGCGGAAATTCTATAATTCGCCGCCGTTTCGACTATTGTCCGCAATCCGTTTTTCCGAGGTCTCGAATGCCTTTCTACGAGTATCAGTGTGGCCAATGCGAACACCATCTGGAGGTGTTGCAGAAGGTCACGGACAAGCCCTTACGCAAATGCCCCGCTTGTGGCAAGAGTGCGCTGAAGAAACTGATGTCCGCACCGGTGTTCCGGTTGAAGGGTTCGGGTTGGTACGAAACGGACTTCAAGTCGGACAACGAATCGAAGCGCAATATTGCGGGCGCGGATAAAGAGGACAAGCCGGCGACCGAGACGCCGGGCGATGCCAAAGCAGACGCGAGCAAGGCGGAAACGACCCCCGGCACAGACAAGAGTGCCGACAAGAGTGCCGACAAGAGTACTGACCAGCGCGCTGGCAAAGCCGACAGCGTCAAACCCGACCAAAGCAAATCGGTAGACGCCAAGACGGGCCCAGCGCAGGCGGCACCGGCTGCCTCTAACAAGTCGGGCACCTCGACCAAGAGCAGCCGCGCAGCGACGAAGGTGTCACGCAAGTCGGGCAAGTCGGCAAAACGTGCGCGATGAGTGATCGGCGCTGGATCGCGAGCGTTCGCAAATACCTGATAGCCGGAGTACTGGTGTGGATGCCGATCCTGGCAACACTGTTCGTCGTGCGGTTCCTGGTCGGCTTGATGGACGGCACTCTGACGATTGTGCCAGCGCGCTGGCGACCGGAGGCATTGCTCGGTTTTCCGATCCCGGGACTTGGCGCGGTACTGGCGTTCGTCGTCTTGATGATCACGGGCTTTCTCGGCACCAACCTGATTGGCCGCCAGATCGTCGGCGGCTGGGAAGGCTTGATGCGCCGCATTCCATTCGTGCGGACCGTCTATGGCGGCGTCAAGACCTTTGCAGAGACACTTTTTTCCGACACCGGGAAATCGTTCAAGAAGGTGGTCGCGATAGAGTACCCGCGACGCGACATCTGGAGCGTCGGCTTTCTCGTGACCGAGCAGGCGGGTGAACTGGCTGAACATGCCAAGCGCGATTTAGTCGGCGTTTTCGTTCCCACGACCCCGAATCCGACCTCGGGTTTTATCGTTTTTGTGCCGCTCGAGGATGTGTTCGAGATGGCCATGACCGTCGATCAGGCGATGAAGATGATCCTGACGCTGGGTGTCGTCGCGCCGAGTCCGGTCAGCCGGGGTGCCGAGCTGCTCGCTAACAAGTCGGGAACACGAGAGCCGAGCGCCTGAGATTCTGATGTTCGAGCAGCGCACAGCAACAGATGCAGCGCGCCTCGAGCGCTACATCGAATTGGAGTGCGCGGCGTTCGAACAGGCTCGGCCGCGATCGCGAGCCTTGGCCGCCTCCGCTCGCGCGCATTGGCTCAACGGCGTGCCGATGCATTGGATGCTGGACTGGGGCACGCCATTTCCCGTGTTCGTGCAACACGCCGAGGGTGCCTGGCTGCAGGACGTCGACGCGCATCGGTACGCTGATTACTGCCTCGGCGATACCGGTGCGATGTTTGGCCACTCGCCCGCGCCCATCCGGGACGCGCTCGCGCGACAAGCTGCCGGGGGATTCACCTGCATGCTGCCCGACGAGCGTGTTGGCGCCGTGGGCGAGAGACTCGCGGGCTTGTTTGGACTACCGTTTTGGCAGCTGATGCAGACTGCGACGGATGCCAATCGGGCGGCTCTCCGTTGGGCAAGGGCCGTCACGGGGCGCCGGCGAATCCTGGCGTTCGAGGGTTGTTATCACGGGACGCTGGATGAAACCCTGGTCCGCTTGCAGCACGGCGTCACCCGCATGCGACCTGGCCTCATCGGCGCTGCTGCCGATCACGCGGCGCACACGACCTTGGTCGAGTTCAACGATCTCGAGGCACTCGAACGTGAGCTATCAAGTGGCACCTACGCTTGTGTGATTGCCGAGCCTGTCATGACCAACATTGGCATCGTGACGCCCCAGCCGGGCTATCACGCGGCCTTGCGTCAGCTGACGCGGCGCCACGGTGCCTTGCTGCTGATCGACGAGACCCATTCTTTGTCGACCGGCCTGGGTGGTTATACGCGGGTTCATGGCCTCGAGCCCGACCTGTTAGTCTGTGGCAAGGCGATCGCGGGTGGCTTTCCCTGCGCAGTGCTGGGTTTCACGAATGCGATGCAGGAGCGGATGCAGGCCGTACTCGCCGCGCGATCGGCGGGGCACTCAGGCATGGGAACGACCCTTGCGGCCAATGCGCTCGCTGTTGCTTGCCTTGACGCTTCGCTTGGGCAACTCATGACGCCCGCGAACTATGACATCATGCTGCAACGCGCGGGCCTGCTGGAGGAGTCTCTGCTCGGAGTATTCCGCCGGCATCGTCTCAGCTGGCACGTCGCGCGTGTGGGAGCGCGATTGGAGTTTGGATTCAGCGCACAGCCGCCGCGCAATGGCACTGAATCGGCCGCTCGCATGCGCCCGCTACTGGAGCGAGCCATTCATCTGGCTCTGCTGAATCGCGGCGTATTGTTGACTCCGTTTCACAACATGATGCTCTGCTCGCCGGCGACGACGGCTGAGCACCTCGAGCGACTGACCGACGCGCTCGACGCATCTTTGTTGCAGCTCGCAGCGGCGCTGCGATGAACGCGGGGCTCGCGACGGTCGATGACCTCGATGCGTTCCTCGGCAGGCATCCCGACATCGGCGCAGCGCAAATACTGATCACCGATCCCTCGGGTGTGTTGCGTGGCAAGAGCGTGCGCCGCGACGAGTTGGCGGCGATCTACCGTGAGGGTCGACAGGTTGCCGGTTCGATTCTCGGCCTCGATGTCACCGGCGAAGATGTCGATGCGACCGGCCTCGTCTGGGATACGGGCGATGCTGATCTCGTGTGCAGACCGCTCGCCGGTACGCTGGTTCGAGTGCCGTGGCTGGCCGCACCGACCGCCCAACTGCTGCTAACCATGTTCACGCAGCACGCTGCGCCAGCGCCCGCGGATCCGCGCCATGCGCTGGTGCGCGCGGTGCACGCACTGCGGTCCGCGACTTACACCCCGGTGGTAGCCTGCGAGATCGAGTTCTATCTGCTGCGCGAGGGATCCAACGGGCAATTGGCGCCCGCCGGCGGCGGCCGGCAGTCCGAGCGCGACAAGATTGACGCTTACAGCTTGCAGCGACTCGACGACCTCGCGGCTGTGTTCGACGACATTTATCGAGCCGCTGAAGTTCAGGGTCTGCCGGCAGGCACACTGATGTCCGAATACGCGCCCGGGCAGTTCGAGATCACGCTGCAACACCGCGCCGACGCACTGCGCGCCGTGGACGAGGCGATCATGTGGAAGCGCCTCGTGCGTGGCGTGGCCGCTCAGCATGGGTTGATCGCCTGCTTCATGGCGAAACCTTTCACGCAGCGGGCGGGCAGTGGTCTGCACGTGCACGTCAGTCTGAACGATTCGGACGGTCGCAATCTCTTTGCGAGCGCCGAGCCAGCCGGTAGTCAGTTGTTACGCAACGCAATCGGCGGATTGCGGGCGACGATGGCCGAGAGCCTCGCGGTCTTTGCGCCGAACGCCAATTCGTACAGACGCTTCGTCAGTGAGAGCTACGCGCCGATCGCCGCCTCGTGGGGGATCAATAACCGCTCCGTGAGCCTGCGCGTGCCCGCAGGCCCGCCGGCGTCGCGCCATCTCGAGCATCGAATTGCAGGCGCCGATGCCAATCTGTACCTGACGGTTGCGACGGTGCTCGGTGCCGTCCGCGAGGGCATCGCATCACAGCTCGATCCGGGGCCACCGGTCGAGGGTAACGGCTATCGGCAGGTGACTGAGCCGCGCTTGCCAGCGACCTGGCGGGAGGCGCTGGACCGCGCACGGGCATCCGAGTTCCTGGGTCGCGCGCTCGGCCAGGACTGCCTCAAGGTCTTCCTTGCGATCAAGGATACCGAATGCACCCGGTTTTCTGCCACGGTAACCGAGCTCGACTACGCGTGGTACCTGCGAACGACCTGATGGCGATTGTCTTGACGATCGACTTGGCGGTTGCGCCGACTGGCGGCGCTCCGTAACATCGCGCGCCTTCACGGCGCTAAATCACTGGTTTTAAATGCGTTCTCATTATTGCGGCGAGGTCGATGAAACCCTGATCGGACAGACGGTGTCGGTCGCCGGCTGGGTGCATCGCAGGCGCGATCACGGCGGTGTGATCTTCGTCGATCTGCGTGATCGTGAGGGTCTGGTGCAGATCGTGTTCGACCCTGATCGCCGGGATCTCTTCGCCGAAGCCGAGAAGCTCCGCAACGAGTTCGTCGTGCGCGTTACCGGTAAGGTGCGCGACCGGCCCGCTGGCACGGTCAACCCGAATCTCGCGTCCGGCAAGATCGAGTTGTTAGCAACGGAGCTCGAGTTGCTGAACCGCTCCGAGCCGTTGCCGTTCCAGCTCGACGAGCACGTGGGCGAAGAAACCCGGCTGCGCTATCGCTACATCGATCTGCGACGCGATGTCATGCAGCAGCGTCTGCGGCTGAGGCACCGTGTCACGCGGGCCATGCGCGAGTTTCTCGATAACGATGGTTTCATCGATCTCGAGACGCCGATGCTTACCAAGGCGACGCCGGAGGGTGCGCGGGATTACCTCGTGCCGAGCCGCACGCATCCCGGCAAATTCTTTGCTCTGCCACAGTCGCCGCAGATCTTCAAGCAACTGCTGATGATGGCGGGCTTCGATCGTTACTATCAGATCACGCGCTGCTTTCGCGACGAAGATCTGCG
>JAGRJB010000003.1 GCA_020442965.1 Pseudomonadales bacterium | reverse complement strand
CTTGCCGCAGCCCGATTCGCCCACAATGCCCAGTGCTTCACCGCGCGCAATTTCGAGCGACACACCATCGACCGCTTTGAGCCTGCGCGTGGCCTTGAGCCAGCCACCAGATACGGGAAAATGTACGCGCAGATTGTCGATCTTCAGGAACGACGCGCTCATGATAGATCACCGTGCGACGCAGCGATTGGGAAGTGGCAGGCGACCATCGCTCCTGCCGTCGAGCGCAATGTGGGACGTTCTTCCGCACACCTCGGCTGTGCAAGGTCACAGCGCGGATGGAATGGACAGCCACCGACCAATTCGCGCGGACTCGGCGGCTGGCCGCGAATGGCAACGAGCGGTTCGCTCACGGACGCATCGATCCGCGGCATGGAGCGCAATAAGGCAGCGGTATACGGATGCGCGGGCTGCTTCAACAGCCTTCTAACGGTCCCAGCTTCCACAACCCGGCCGGCGTACAGCACAGTCACGTGATCAGCCAATCCGGCCACGACGCCGAGATCGTGCGTGATGAGCGCCAGAGCCATACCACGCTCGCGCATCAGACGTTTGAGCAGCGACAAAATCTGCGCTTGAACTGAAACGTCGAGCGCAGTCGTCGGCTCATCCGCGATCAGCATTACGGGATCGCAGGCGAGCGCGATGGCGATCATCACACGCTGGCGCATTCCACCAGACAACTCGTGCGGATACTGCGTCAGACGGCGCGCGGCGTCTGTCACCTGTACCTGTTCGAGGAGCTTCAAGGCCTGTGCACGTGCGTCGCGCCAGCTCGTTCGTTTGTGCACAACCAAAGTTTCAGCGATCTGGTCGCCCACCTTGATGTGCGGCGCAAGTGAGGTCATCGGATCTTGAAAGATCATCGCGAGTTCCGCACCGCGCAGCTCGCGTAGTGCCCGCGGATCCGTGCCCAGCAGCTCCCGACCGCGGAGCTTGGCGCCGCCGGATACCTTTGCATTCGGTGCTAACAACCCCATGACGGCCAGAAACGCCTGGCTCTTGCCGGCGCCCGACTCGCCGACGACACCGATGCATTCACCCGCCGCAATCTCGAGCGACACGTCGTTGACGGCATTCACCACGCCATCCGGCGTCTCATAGCGTACCGACAACGCATCGACCGCGAGAATGGCCGTCATGAATCACGCATCGCGCGGGTCGAGCGCATCGCGCAGACCGTCGCCCAAGAAATTGAAACTCATCAGCAGTGTGACGAGAAAAGTTGCCGGCACCAGCAGCATCCACACCGCCGACTCCATCTCCTGGGCACCCTCGTTGATCAGACTACCGAGACTCGCCAACGGTTCCTGTACACCCAGGCCTAGAAAGCTCAGAAAACTCTCGAACAAGATCATCTGCGGAATGGTCAAAGTGACGTAGATAATGACCGGGCCTATCAGGTTAGGAACTATGTGACGCACCAGGATTGCGGGTGTTGATACACCGCTCGCAATCGCGGCCTCGATAAACTCGCGCCGCTTGAGCGACAGCGCCTGACCGCGCACGATGCGCGCCATGGTAAGCCAGCCAACGGCACCAATTGCGAAAAACAGGACGAAAATGTTGCCGCGTTCGAACAGCGTCGAGAGAATGATGACGATAAAAATGTAGGGCAGCGCATACAGCACATCGACAAAGCGCATCATCCAGTTATCTATGCGGCCGCCCACGTAGCCCGCTGTGGCGCCCCAGGCCACTCCGATCAGCAAGCTGACCAAGGTCGCGAGCAAGCCGATCTGTAGCGAGATCCGTACGCCGTATAGTGTGCGCACGAACAGATCGCGCCCGAGCCGATCGGTGCCGAGCCAATGGGCCGCCTCCATCTGCGGCGGCACGCCCATGTGGTCCCAATCCAGTTCGTCGAACGGATGCGGTGAAAAGTTCGGACCAGCCACCGCGAGCAGAGCGACCAGCACAATCCACACCAGTGCCACCATTGAAGCGCGATTGCGCAGCAGCCGTCGCCAGGCATCGCTCCACAGGCCGCGCTCGATAATCTGGCCCGCCGGCACGGTTGGGCCCGCAGGCGCGCTGGTCGCAGCGCTAGTCATAGCGTACGCGCGGGTCGAGCCAGCCATATAACAAGTCGGCGATCAAGTTGCTCAGCAACGTAATCGCACCGTAGACGACGATCATGCCCATCACCAGTGTGTAGTCACGATTGATCGCGCCCTGCACGAGATAGCGGCCGGTTCCCGGCAGGCCGAACACGCTCTCGATGACCAGCGAACCGGTAACGACGAATGCAGTAGCAGGCCCGAGATAGCTCACCACTGGCAGCAATGCAGGTCGTAGCGCGTGGCGAAACAGCACCCGCAACGGCGACAGTCCTTTGGCGCGAGCGGTCCGAACAAAGTTGGAGCGCAGCACCTCCAGCAAGCTGCCGCGGGTCAGGCGCGCGATATACGCGATGACCGGCAGTGCGAGCGTAACGACCGGCAAAATGAGGTACTTGGGCTGTCCGGTTTCGTACCCCGCAACCGGCAGGACGCCGAGGTACAGGCCGAAGATCAATGCGAACAATGGTCCGATCACGAAGCTGGGCAGCGCGATACCTAGCACCGCAAATCCCATGATCCCGTAGTCGCTGGCGGAATTGCGTCTGAGCGCTGCCAATGCGCCCAACGGCACGCCGATCAGCACCGCGACGAACACGGCTGCGAGCCCGATAGTCAGACTGATCGGCAGTCCCTGCGCGATCAGCTCGGTGACACTGAAGTCCTTGAACTTGAACGACGGCCCAAAATCGCCGGCCAACAGCCCACGCATGTAACGACCGTACTGCACTAACAGCGGCTGATCGAGGCCATAGGCAGCTTCGAGATTGGCCTTGATCTCAGGCGGCAGCGTTTGTTCCTCATCGAATGGGCCGCCCGGCGCCAGTCGAATCACAAAAAACGATGCCGTGATGATTACGAACAGAGTAGGAATGACACCGCTGATACGCTGCAAAGCGTAGCGCAGCATCAGGCTTGCGCTTCCGCCAGCGTCTGCGGAGCACGGCTACGCACAGGCACCAGCATTGCCATCACGATGGCCAGCGCGATCAGCGCGGCGATGACCCAGAAGGCCACTATATAGCTACCATTGCGGTCATAGATCATGCCCGTGATCCAGGGACCAACGGCGCCGCCGCTCGCGTCGAGCACGGTGATCGCACCCATCACGCGTCCGAGGGACCGGGTACCGAACGCGTCGGCCGTGATCGCCTGCAGCAACGTGTAGTTACCACCCCAACCGAGTCCAAAGCACGCGACCGATGCAAACAGCCACTGCTGATTGTTAGTAAGCAGGAACAATGCGCCTGCGAGCATCAGTCCGAGGAAAATCAGCCAGGTAGACTTGCGCCCGAACCAGTCGGAGAGGAAACCTGACAATAACTTGCCGACGAGACCCCCGATAAACAACGGCACAAAGTACTTGGCCGCATCGCGCGCGTCGATACCGAGGTCTTTGGTATGCAGGAACAGGTTCAGACTGACCGCGAGTATCGAGTAAAACGTGGCGAATGCTGCGATACCAATGCACCAAAACGCTGGCCGCGACAGGATGTCCGCGTAGCTCAGCTCGGGCGCAAGCGCCGGTTTCGCGCCCGCGCCTGGCGCGGCACTTGCCACGCCATAAGGCTCGAGCCCGAGTTTTCTGGGCCATTCTTTGAGCGCAAACAGAATGAGCGGCAGCAACAGCAGCGGCATGATGCTGACGTAGTATGCCGCGCCCCGCCAACCCGCGCGCTCGATGAACAGGGTCGTCAAGTCGGGAAATAGCGCGTTCCCGAGACTGGTCCCCGCCAGCGTCAGGCCGATCGCCAGTCCCCGGCGCGTCTCGAACCAGCGTGAGACGATCACGACACAGATCGCGAGTCCGGCACAGGACAGACTGACACCCATCAGAAAACGCAGCCAATACATCCCGGCAAGTGTCTCGACCGAGCTCAAACCGAAAAACGCCGCTGCCAACGCAACGACACCCACTGCCATGACGGGCCGAACGCCGTAGCGGTCCGCGATCCAGCCGGTGAATGGCGTAATGACTGCGGTCGTCAGCAACATGATGGTGTCGCCGAATTTGAGATCGCCGCGATCAACGTTGAGCATCGCGAGCAACGAACGATCGAATGCCGTGATCGCCCCAACCGTGAGACCGTTAGTGGTCCAGATTATGATGAAGGTGGCAAGGACGATGCCCCACCAGCCGTAAAACCGCCATCCCGTCTGGGCCCGAATATTGTTCATTGTTGCGCTCCAACGGATTCGGTCAGAATGAATTGCGGATTGTCGGCCAACTTGCGGAACTCCGCCGCCACCCGCTTCATCGTGTCGCTCGAGACGTCGTTGCCGAGCGCTTCGAGACTCTTGAGTCTTAAGATCTCAATATACTGGAATGGCGCGTTGCCGCCGCCCAGCAGCCCGGTAGACCTGAGGACCTCGAAATGATTCACGGAGGGCAGCTTGTTGACGATCGGCAAGTCGGTCTCGCGCGCGAAACGCTCGTAGTCTGCGACGCTGACGCCAGGCTTCAGATTGAACAACACGATGACGGTGGTCATGAATTTCCTGCGGTGAGGATAGAGTTGTAGTGTGGCAGCACTCGATGCAGTCTAGGAAGCTTGCAGGAGCTGCGTCAAACTGGATTCGACGGCCGTTTGTCGATCGCGGCAAGCGCCTGTACACCTTCGGAGGAGAAATCATGATGAGCGAGACAACCGATAGCGCCTTGATGAGTGCCACCCAGCTGCAGCAGCGCCTGGAAGATCCGTCGCTCCGACTCTTCGATACGACGGTCGATATGCGGATCAAACCAGAGGGAGGCTATCAGATCGCCAGCGGTCGAGCGCTCTATGCGGCAGGACATATTCCGGGTGCCGCGTTTCTGGATCTGTTCGCGGACTTCTCGGCCGACACCCCGCCGCTCGTATTTACGCTACCAGATGCCGCTGCGTTCGCTCAGGCGGCCGGCGCTGCGGGTATAGGTGCGGGTACGACCGTGGTGCTCTACAACGCGGGTCCAACCTGGTGGGCGACGCGTATGTGGTTCATGTTGCGTGAGTTTGGCTTCGACCACGCACACGTGCTCGATGGCGGCCTCGATGGCTGGCGCGCCGATGGCAGGCCGCTCGAGACCGGGCAGCGCGCCTATCCCGCGGCCGAGTTTCCGGCCGGTCGTCGACGCAAGGTGTTCGTCAATAAACTCGACGTGAAAGCGGCCGTCGATCAGCGCACGAGCGTGCTCGTGAATGCACTTTCACCGGAGGTGTTTGCTGGCAAAGCAGGTTCCTATCAGCGGCCGGGGCGCATTCCCGGCAGTTGCAATGTCTTCGCAATCAACTTGTTGGACCCGACCACCAAACGCTTCCTGCCGCAGCCCGAACTGCACGCGCAACTGGCGACCGCCGGGTTGTTAGCTGACAGACCCGTGATTGCGTACTGTGGCGGTGGAATCTCGGCGACGACCGACGCATTTGCGTTGCACCTGCTCGGCCGGGACGACGTCCAGATCTACGACGGTTCGTTGAGCGAG
>JAGRJB010000039.1 GCA_020442965.1 Pseudomonadales bacterium | reverse complement strand
CGACCGGCGCGCCGGCGCGGAAGATGTAGCGCTGCAGCGCCGCGAGCGTCGCGGCGCCGGTCGTGAAGCCGGTGGCGAGGTCGGCCACCTCGGTGCTGTAGTCCTCGCGGAAGTAGTACAGCCCGCCGACGTACTTGAGCTGGCCGGCGTCGCCGGTGAACTTGATTTCCTGCGAGAACTGGTCGCCCTGCGACTGCTGCCCCAGCACGAACGCGCCGTTCGGCGAGAGCACGCCGGCGGCGTTCGAGATGATCAGCGGGTTCTGCAGCAGCGGCGCGTTGGGCAATTGCGCGACCGTGACGCCGCCGATGGAGCGGCCCTGGCGGCCCTCGGAGAAATCGTACAGATAGTCTTGCTGCAGGTGCATGACGCCGGTAATGAAGTTCATCGTCACGCTGTCGCCGAGGCCGACCTCGAGGTTCGAGGCGATCAGCAGCGTGTTGGTGTCGATGCCCTCGGGGCGATCCGCCTTGCCATTGGAGACCGTGGTCGGCACGGCGACCGTGCCGGCGCCCGCGGGGTTCGGGATGCCGACGAACACGTTCGCGACCGGCGCGGAGCCGAAGGCGGAGTTCATGTATCGACCGTCGCAACCGCCGGCGGGCGTGCCCGACGCGGCGACCGTGCCGCACTCGAAGTTCAGCTTGTTGAACGTGCCGGAGTAGACGTAGTTCACTGAGGTGTTCCAGGTGACGTCGTCGCTGACCTTCAGGCGCGCGGCAACGCGCAGACCCTTCTCGTCGGCGCCGTTCTCGTCCTTGCCGGTGGAGAAGTCCTTGGCGTAGCCGTCGGATTCGGTCACATAGGCCGCGATCTGCGTCGAGAGCCGGTCGTTTACCGGCAGGTCAATGCTGCCGCGCGCGCTTAGTTCGCCGAAGGATCCGAAGCCGACCTCGGCGAAGCCGCGGCGCACGTCGCCTGGCTGGCGCAGTATCAGGTTGATGGCGCCGCCGGTGGTGTTGCGACCGAACAGCGTGCCCTGCGGGCCGCGTAGCACCTCGATCCGATCGACGTCGAACAGGCCGAAGTTGTTAGAGTTCTGCCGCGCGATGTAGATGTCGTCGACGTAGGTGCCCACCGGCGGGTCGAACGTGGCGATGGACTCGGAATTGCCGAGGCCGCGCATGTAATAGACGTTCGCCGAGCCGAGGCCGGTGTTGTTGTTACCCGTGAGGTTCGGCACGTACTGGATGATCTCCAGCGGGCTGCCGACGTTGCGCTTTTCGAGCTCGCTGGCGCTGAACGCGCTGATCGCAATCGGCACGTCCTGGACGTTTTCCGCGCGGCGCTGGGCGGTGACGGTGATCTCCTCGAGGGCGCCGCCCGTATCGGCCGTCTGGGCCAAGGCCACAGGTGCCACGAGCGCGACGGCGGACAGCATCAACGTGGATCGGCAGAGTGTGTTCATTGGAATTTCCCCGGGGCAGGTAGGTCTACGACGGCACTACGTGAAGATGGGAAATCAGCCGTCGTTGTACTTTGGCGACGACGATGACGCATGTTCGCGGTCGAAGGCTAATAGCTGATCCGGGCGAATGACTATCAGTAGTTGTCGCTAGTTGGTCCGTTACAACAGGTTCTCATCCGCCTTGCGGAGAATGGACACGCGTCTAAAGATAATATTGCATCGGGAGCCAGAACCATTCCTTCAAGCGGTCGAGGATTGGGCGTTTGCGCCACTTCTGTGCGGTGATCTCAGTTGAATCTGCCAGGTCCCTGGCAAACATTGCGACCATCTTGGAGGCAAAGGCGGCATCAATTATGTTGATATTGATTTCGCTGTTATGGGCGAAACTGCGCCAGTCGAAATTCGTCGAGCCTACCGAAGACCAGATGCCATCGATGACGATTGTCTTGGAGTGCAAGAATGCTCCTTCGAGCTCGTACAATCGCACGCCATTCTCGAGCAGACTCGCATAGTGCGCGCGCCCAGCATAAAAGACGCCCGTGAAATCGCTGTGGCTGGGTACGATCAGTCGCACCTGCACACCGCGCTTGGCGGCATCGCTTAACGCAGATTCCAGCACGTCGTCTGGAACGAAGTAAGCCATCGTGATGTCGATCGACTGTTGTGCGTACGAGATCGCGGCGAGCACTGATGCGTATACTTCGTTCAGTTCGTCGTCCGGGCTGCTGGCGACCACACGCAGCAATGTTCCGCCCGCTTTGTCCGGCTGCTGTTGCAATCTCGCCGGTAGCGCTCCGGAGCAATCCTGCGAATGCCACGCGTCACGAAACAGGTCTTCGAGAACTACGACCACTGGCCCAGCGGCCTCGACGTGTGTATCACGCCAGCCGTCGTCGATTGCGGCCGTTCCGGAGCGCATGATGGACTTCGAGCTCGATCGATACGCGCGACTGAAATTGATTCCACCCGCGAACCCCATCGCACCGTCAACGACCACGATCTTGCGGTGATCGCGCTGATTGAATCCGGAAAACCTGCCATCGAGCGGATTGATGGGATTGAATGCGCACGACTGAATACGACTATCCCCCAATGACTTGATGAACGCGTCGCCGGTCGTTAGCGAGCCGACGCCGTCGTAAAGCACGAACACTGCGACCCCGCGAGCAGCGGCATCGCGTAGCGATTCGGAAAGCGACACGCCTGCGGCTGTCGCATCTTCCAGAATGAAACTTTCGAGTAGTACGTAGTACTGCGAGTTCGCGATTGCACGGAATATCGCCCGATAGGTCGCAGGGCCGTCGACGAGCAGATCGACACTGTTGCCGGCCAGCAATGGCGAACGGGCCACCGGCTCCATCGCTGCCAGGTAATGATCCAGAAAGCTGGTGTCACCGGTTCGCGCGAGCGCTTGCGTCACACGTTTGCGAGCCGCGTCGCTAACTGGACCGCTCGGTCCGACAATTACGAGTGTCGTCGCGGATCTCGACAGCGACAGATCGCGTGCCAAACGCAGGTCGGGGAGCGTCGTACAGCCGAACGCGACGCTCGCCGCGCGCACGACCACCGCGGCCGCTGCGAAGCGCACGCGCAATCGTCCGCTCACGGCTCGGCGAAGGTGCGATTTCGAT
>JAGRJB010000038.1 GCA_020442965.1 Pseudomonadales bacterium | reverse complement strand
CGCCGCGCGTCGAGAGCCGCACCGCTGATTCCGAAGACCGCTGGAGTCTAACAACGGGCTGGTACCGTGAGCCGCGTGCCGGTCATGCGCTGTCGCTTGCGCTGCAGGCATTCGATACGCGAGCAGCAGCGGTGGATTCCACGCAGGCGACAGCGCGATTCGCCTGGGCTTTGCGCCCGATCGACAGCGCTTGGATCGTGTTCGATCGGCTGGAGTTGCAATTGGACCAGCGCAGCGATCTTACGGGTTCGTACGAGTCGCGCCGTTTGATAAACAATTTGCATGCCAATTGGCAGGTGGATGATACGACGCAGATCGGGCTGCAGTATGGTGCGCGCTTCGTCACCAGCAGCTTCGGGACTGAGCGCTATAGCGGCTACAGCGATCTCGCCGGTTTCGACGTGCGCCGCCAGCTATCGAGCCGCTTCGATCTCGGCCTGCACGGCGCCGCGTTGAACTCCTGGACCGCGCACGTGTTGCGCTATTCCAGCGGGCTGGATGTCGGCGTGAGTTTTGCGCGCAACGTCTGGGTTTCTCTTGGCTACAATTTTGCGGGCTTCAGCGATGCAGATTTCGCGGCCAGCCGCTATACCGACCAAGGTCCCTTTCTCAGATTCCGAATTAAGGCGGATCAGGACACTTTCAGAGATTTGAGTCTCGACAGTCTGCGTCCGGCACGTTAGCGTCCTGCCTGACAGGACGCACATGCAATCACTTTCCGACATTTTTGGGCCGCGCGGGCCGCTCGCTCGCGCCCTACCGGGTTTTCGACCAAGGCGCGCGCAAGTGGCGATGGCTGAGCGCGTGGCGGATGCCATTGCCGATGCCCAATTGCTGGTCGTCGAGGCGGGTACCGGTACCGGCAAGACGTTCGCGTATCTCGTGCCCGCATTGCTTTCTGGTGTACGGGTACTGCTATCGACCGGCACGCGCACCTTGCAAGATCAATTGTTCGCTCGCGATCTGCCCCTGGTTGCCCGTGCGATCGGCGCGCCAGCGCGCGTCGCCCTCCTGAAGGGTCGCGCTAACTATCTGTGCCGCTACCGCCTGGGTATTGCCACGACGCAGCTCACGCTCGACCGTTCTGCAAGGCGCGATACTTTGTTAGCCCGTATCGAGGTGTGGTCGCGGACCACGCGCACCGGGGATTTGGCCGAGATCGACGAACTCGCCGACTCCAACCCGCTTTGGCCGCAGATCACATCGACTCGTGAGAACTGTCTCGGTACCCGGTGCGGCGATTATGCACGCTGCCACGTCGTCGAGGCGCGGCGCAGAGCGAGCGAATCGGACGTCGTAATCGTCAACCATCATCTTTTGCTGGCGGACCTGGCACTGAAGGAAGACGGTTTCGGGGATATTCTGGGTAGCGCCGATGCCATCGTTCTCGATGAGGCCCACCAGATTCCGGACCTCGCGACGCAGTTTTTTTCGAGCACGGTGAGTGCACGGCAAGTCGATGTTCTGCTGCGAGATGTGCGCGTGGAGCTGACGCAGGCTGGCCAGGGCGCGGCAGCCCTGACGGACGAGTTGTCCGCGGTGGAAGAGGCGTCGCGGGCCCTGGTTGCGATGCTCGCACGCAACCCGCGCGCCAGCTTCAGCCATCCAGACAGCAATCCCGACAGCGATCTCGACCGGCAAGTTGCGGTATTGCGCGATGCTTTGAGCGCCCTGCGCCATGCACTCGACGGGGCGAGCAAGGAGGCCGCGATTGTGCAGTGTTCTGCACGCGCGGCGGAGTTGGCTGAATCGTTAGCTGATATAATCGATGCAACCGACACCGAGGGCGCGCGCACCGTCGAGACAAGTGCGCGCGGCTTTGCGCTCGGCCTCATTCCGTTCGATGTGGCCGAACGCTTCAAGGGCATCACGGAAGCTCATCGCGCGGCCTGGATATTCACGTCCGCGACACTGTCGATTGGCGATGACTTTTCGCACTTCGCCAGCCGCCTGGGTTTGGCGGAGGCGGCAACCTTGCGCATCGAGAGTCCGTTCGACTACGAATCCCAGTCGCTCCTCTACCTGCCGCCGGATCTGCCGCAACCTGCCGATCCCACACACACCACTGCCGTATTGGCCGAGGCCCTGCCGTTGGTGCGAGCAGCGGCGGGCGGTGCGTTCATACTGTTCACCAGCCACCGAGCGCTCGGGCTCGCAGCGGGGTTGCTGCGCGACCGAATCGGGTCCTTTTCTGACGGACCGATACTTGTGCAGGGCGAAGCTCCGCGCGAACAACTGCTGCGTCAGTTTCGCGAAGCTGGCAACGCGGTGCTGCTCGGGACCACCAGTTTCTGGGAAGGCGTCGATGTGCAAGGTGACGCGCTGCGACTGGTGATCATCGAGAAACTTCCGTTTGCGTCGCCCGACGACGCACTCACCAAAGCGCGGATCGAAATGCTCAAGCGCCGCGGCGGCAACGCGTTCCGCGACTACCAACTGCCGGAGGCCGCTTTGGCGTTGAAACAAGGCGTCGGTCGATTGATCAGGAGCGAGGCGGATCGTGGTGTAGTGGTGATCTGCGATCCGCGGCTCACCGATAAATCCTACGGCCGCGTGTTCCGCGCGGCACTCCCGCCGATGCGCGCCACGCGTGAGCGAGCCGAAGCGATGGCATTCCTTGAACGCATAGCGGGGGAAATGGAGCCCGTGTCTCGCGCCGCCGCCGCGGTCACCGTCAAGTGACGCCATGAGTGACATCGATCGTGTCGCGGCCTGACAAATTCTTGCCATCGATCCTCGCCCTCGATACGGCGACCGAAGCCTGTTCCGCGGCCTTACAGGTCGGCGCGCGGGTGCTGGAGCGGTTCGAAGACCTCGACCGGGGGCATTCCGAACGCATTCTGCCAATGATTGACGAGTTGTTGCACGCGGGCGGCATTGCGCTGGCAGACCTTGACGCAATTGCGTTTGGACGCGGGCCGGGTGCATTTACCGGTGTTAGGCTGGCCGCCAGTGTCACGCAGGGCCTGGCGTTCGGCGCGGGCTTGCCGGTCGTGCCGATCTCGAATCTGGCGCTGTTGGCGGCGCAGGCGTTTCGTCTCGATCGAGCGGCCACACATGTCTGGGTCGCCGCGGATGCGCGTATGCAGGAGATTTATTGCGCGACGTATCAGCGTGTCTCGGGCCACTCTGGGCAGTTGAATTCCGTAGACACGATGAGCGCGGAGTTCGAACGGCTGGGCGAGGAGCGGGTTGTCGGCGGCACGGCGCTGGTGCTACCGCCCGCCGAACTGGAGCAGGCAGCGAGAGCTGACTCGAGCGGGTTGGCGACAGCGCGCGTCGTTGCGATCGGGCGGGCACTGCGAGCCTATCCCGCAGTGGCCGTGCGGCTCGATGGCTGGTGTGCAGCGCGGTTCGCGCACGCGCTCCCACAAGCGGTTGACATGTTGCCGCTCGCGAGCCGGGCGTTCCTCGCCGGGCGAGCCGTGCCAGCGGAGCTGGCGCTGCCGGTTTATGTCCGCGACGATGTTGCGCGCGTGCCTGTCATACCAGTGAAATAATCGCGCGCTGTAATGAACGGGCCATGCAACACCCTCAATCGACGCAGTCGCGGGCCACTAACAGTGCTCGGGACTATCGTAACGTGACACTCAAACAGATCCTGGTGGTCGAAGACGAGCGCCCGATCCGCGAAATGGTGGTGTTTGGATTGCGTCGCGCGGGTTTTCAGGTGCGCGAGGCCGCGGACGCGCTGGCGGCGCGTGCCGCTGTCGCAAATAATCGCCCCGACTTGTTGATCGTCGATTGGATGCTACCCGACACCAGCGGACTCGAGCTGACACGCCAGCTCAAGCGCGACCGTGAAACGAGCGATCTGCCGATCATCATGCTGACCGCACGCTCTGAAGAGGCGGATAAAGTCGCGGGTCTCGATGGTGGCGCAGATGACTACCTGACCAAGCCCTTCTCGCCGCGTGAGCTGGTGTCGCGTATCAATGCTGTGTTGCGGCGCGGTGCACCAGTCGCGGCTGCGACCAACATCGAGTTCGATGGTTTGGCGCTGGACCGGGCCAGCCAGCGTGTAACGGCGGGCGAGCACGCCGTGCCGCTGGGGCCCACCGAGTACCGCCTGCTGGTCTTCCTGATGACGCACGCGGAGCGGGTGTATTCCCGGGAGCAGCTACTGGACCGCATCTGGGGCGGCAATGTCTATATCGAAGAACGGACAATTGACGTGCACATTCGCCGCTTGCGCAAAGCGCTGCAGGAATTCGGGTACGATCGCTTTATTCAGACGGTGCGCGGCTCGGGCTACCGATTTTCGACGCGCGCTGCCTGACCGTTCGGGCTATTGGAGCGAATGAACGATGCCATTGGGCGTCAGAGCCGCGTTATACGTTGCGTTGCGCGTTTTGGCTGCCGCAGCGGTCGGTGTGCTGCTGGGGCTCGTCTTTGGGCGCGTCTGGATCGGGGTTGCCGCTGCGCTCGCGGCCTATCTTGCCTGGCAATTGTGGTTGTTAGTTCGACTGGATGCCTGGTTGCGCAATCGACGGACCGCCGACCCGCCGGATGTCGCGAGTGGTTTGTGGGGCGACGTGATCACGCAAGTGGTCCGGCTGCATCGGCGCAAGCGATTTCACAAGGATCGGGTCATGCGGGTACTGCGCGAATTGCGCCGCTCGACGGCCGCGATGCCCGACGGCGTCGTCATTCTGAATGGCGAGAATGAGATCGTGTGGTTCAACGAGAAGGCGAGCGAATACCTCGATCTCACCCGCAAGGTCGATTACGGCCTGCGCATCGACAATCTGGTCCGCATGCCGGAGTTCACCCGCTACCTGCAGTCCGGGCAATACACGTTGCCTGCGATCATACGCGTGGATCCGGGTGACGATCGCTATCTCGCCTTTCAGCTGGTTAGCTACGGCGAGGGTCAGCGGCTGTTGATGGTGCGCGACGTGTCCCGCCGGGTCAGCCTCGAGATCATGCGCAAGGATTTCATCGCGAATGCCTCGCACGAACTGCGCTCCCCCTTGACCGTCATCTCCGGCTACCTCGAGACGCTCGCGAGTGAATCGGGGTTACCGCCGGATCTCGCGGAGCCGCTCGCGGAGATGCGCCGTCAGTCCGCACGCATGACCGGAATCATCGAGGACCTGCTGGTGCTGTCGCGGCTCGAGTCAGCCGACGGGCAAGTGGAGGGTGAGCCAGTGGATGTCGGCGCAATGCTTGCGACGTTGCGCAAGGACATACTGGCCCGCCCGCTGCATCCTGCGAAGGTCGAGCTGCGGGTCGACTCGCAAGCGCAGCTACTGGGCAATGAGACGATGCTGCACTCGGCCTTCATGAATTTGGTCGAGAACGCGGCCAAGTACACACCTGCATCGGGCAGCATCGGGCTGCGGTGGTGGACCGATGCTCGGGGTGGTCATTTTGCCGTGAGCGACACCGGACCCGGTATTGCCGCCGAACACATTCCACGATTGACCGAAAGATTCTACCGCGTGGACATTGGCCGATCGCGCGCAACAGGCGGGTCGGGCCTGGGCCTGGCGATCGTCAAGCACGCATTGCAGCGTCATGGCGCGGAGCTCGAAATACGTAGCGAGGAGGGCAGGGGCAGCACGTTCACCTGCCACTTCCCGGCCACCCGGGTCGCGCAGCCCGTGACGCGTGCCGCATCGGGTTAGTGGCCAGCGCCGTGATCATGGTGGCCGCGTATCATCCACTAGTTATTAGTTGCGGCAACCGTGTATAACGGGTCCTGAGGTATCGTTTGAACCATGGAGATAGCGCACATGGAAACCGCCGATCTGTCGCACCATATTTCGCGCCGCTTTAATGCGGACCTCGAGCGCGTGCGCAGCAAGGTCATGGCGATGGGCGGTCTCGTCGAAGAGCAACTGGCCAAGGCCGTGGCCGCTCTGATCGATGGCGACAGCAATCTGGGAGTCGCTGTCGCGCGCGATGATTACAAGGTCAACGACATGGAGGTTTCGATCGACGAGGAATGTCAGCGCATTCTCGCCACTCGCGCTCCGACAGCCGGCGATCTGCGAGTCATCGTCGCGATCATCAAGACAATCACGGACCTCGAGCGTATCGGTGATGAGGCTGAGAAGATCGGCTATATCGGCTCGCGGTTAGCCAGCATGGAACGGCCGGCCGATCGGTATCGCGAGATCAAGCATCTCGGCCGTATCGTTGGCGAGATGTTGCACGAGGCACTCGATACCTTCGCACGCATGGATGCGGAGGCCGCCATTCAGGTCGCGCACAAAGACCGGATAGTCGACGAGGAATACGAGGCAATCCAGCGACAGGGCATCACCTTCATGATGGAGGATCCGCGCAACATCAGCCGCGCCCTGGACGTGATGTGGGTCGTGCGCGCGCTGGAGCGTATCGGCGATCATGCGAAGAACATTTGTGAGTACGTCATCTACGTCGTGCACGGCAAAGACGTCCGCCATACGCGACTCGAAGACGTCGAACGCGAGCTCCGCGATCGCGGCGACAATCGCTGACGCAGGACATCGAGTGCCCAGGACTTCGCATGAGTTGTTGCGCGATCGACGTGCGCTGAATTTTCTGGCGGCGCTGTTCTGCGGCTTGCTGATGGGCTATGCACTGTACGCCCAGTATGGTCTGGGGCTCGAGCCCTGTCCGCTCTGCATGTTTCAACGGGTCGGCGTTTCGGCGCTGGGTATCGTGTTCTTGTTGGCCGCGCTGCATCATCCGCGTGCATTCGGCGCGCGGCTCTACGGGCTGTTGATCGTATTGACGGCTGCGGCTGCGGCGTATGTCGCCGGTCGCCACGTCTGGGTTCAGGCGCAGCCGCCCGGCACTGTCGCAGCCTGCGGGGCACCGCTCGACATGATGCTCGACATGTTCCCGTTGCTCGAAGTGGTGCGCAAGGTGCTCAGCGGCGGCGGAGAGTGCGGCAAGATCGATTGGTCGCTGCTGGGCGTAACGATGCCGGGGTGGGTGCTGATCGCGGCCGTCTCGCTGGGGTTGTTTGGGCTCGTCAATAACTTCCTGAACGCGGGAACCAACAGCCGACGTTAGTCGGCTGGCATCAGCCGAGCAGATTCCGCAGCGTGCCGAGGTAAATGCGGTGCAGGCCATCCACATCGGCGACGGCGACACACTCATTCACCTTGTGGATCGTGCGATTCACGACGCCGAGTTCGACTACTTGCGCACCGGTCGGTGCGATGAAGCGGCCATCCGAAGTGCCACCGCCGGTCGACAGTTTGGGGCGCGAGCCGGTTTCCGCTTCGATTGCTGCAACTACACCGGCCGACAGTGCGCCGGGCGGTGTGTAGAAAGGTTCGCCCGAGAGGTACCATTCAAGCGTATAGCGAACACCGTGTTTCTGTAGCGTGCCTTCGACGACGCTCTTCAACCGCTCGAGAGTCTGCACCGGTGAATAGCGCAGGTTGAAGCGCGCTTTGAGCTCACCCGGAATCACATTGGGCGCGCCGGTGCCAGCGTTCAGGTTCGAGACCTGAAACGTGGTTGGCTGAAAATACTCGTTGCCTGCGTCCCATACCTGAGCTGTTAGCTCAGCGAGCGCCGGCGCGAGCGTGTGAACGGGATTCTCGGCATTTTGTGGATAGGCCACATGACCTTGCACACCGTGCACAGTCAGGCGGCCCGAGAGCGATCCCCGTCGACCGATCTTGATCGTGTCGCCGAGTGTCTGTTCGCTCGACGGTTCGCCCACGATGCACCAGTCGATGCGTTCGCCGCGCTGGACGAGCGTCTGCATGACACGCTTGGTGCCATCGACCGACGGACCTTCCTCGTCGCTGGTGATCAGAAACGCGATGGTGCCTTTGTGATTGGGCGTGCTGCGTACAAATTCCTCGCAAGCAGTGACCATCGCAGCAAGGCCGCTTTTCATGTCCGCTGTGCCGCGTCCATAAAGCACGCCATCCCGAATCGTCGGCTTGAACGGGTCGCTGTGCCACTCCTCCAACGGTCCAGTCGGGACGACGTCAGTGTGGCCGGCGAAGCAGAGTACGGGTGAGCCGCTACCGCGCTTGGCCCAGAAATTGTCGACATTGCCGTAACGGAGGTTTT
>JAGRJB010000037.1 GCA_020442965.1 Pseudomonadales bacterium | reverse complement strand
AGCGCGACATTGACGATCGTGGTGTCGAGTACTTCGAGGGCGGAGGTCAGCACGACCGCCAGCACGACGGGCCAGCGCGCCCCAGAATCCCGACTCGCGGTGTCGGATGGCGCGGCCCTGGCAACTGTCACGTTGCGTTACTCGACGCCGGCGGCGGTTGTATCGACGGTCACGACCACGCTGGCGCCGACCCGGAGTTGCCGCACTGGATCGTTGGCTGTGTCGTCCAGCCTGATGCGCACCGGGAATCGCTGTGTCACCTTGACCCAGTTGCCAGTCGCGTTTTCCGGCGGCAGGAGCGAGAACACCGCGCCGGACCCGGCGCCGATACTCTCGACGGACCCGTGTAACGTGTGACCCGGATACATGTCTACCTCGACAGTCGCGGGCTGCCGCGGTCGTACATGCTGCAGATCAGTCTCTTTGAAGTTCGCATCAACCCACCAGTGATCCGCTTCGACCAGGGAAAACAGTGGTTGGTTAGGGACGACGACCTGACCTGGGCGCAGCGTCAGATTGGCAATCCAGCCAGCCGCCGGTGCGACGACTTCGGCATAGCTGAGATTGAGCGCCGCCTGGTCAAGCGCCGCGATAGCAGCGCGCACACTGGCATTGCGAATCCCCGGGCTGCCCGCCTGCGACTTCGCTGCTGCCAGATTCGCGCGCGCCGCAGCCTCCTGTGCCGCCGCCTCGTTGCGCTGCGCCAGGGCTTGGTCGACTACAGCCTGCGCCACCAGGACCGCCTTGCGCAGCGTCTGGTTACGCGACAACTCGGTGTTAGCTTGCAACAGCGCGGCCTGCGCTCCGGACAACTGCGCGCTCGCAGCACCGACGCTGTCACCGACCGAGGCTGCCGCGCGACGCGCCACCTCGAGCTGCGCATCCGCGGCGTCGCGAACGAGACGTAACTGCGCATCGTCGATACGAAACAGCCGATCGCCCTGCTCGACGCGCTGGTTCTCCACGACAGCGACCTCGATCACGCGGCCGCCGATCAGTGGCGCGATTGTCAGCACGTCCGCCTGCAGGTAGGCATCGTCGCTCGAGGGATGCAGCTCTTGATGGCGCCACCAGACGAACAAGCCGGCCACGACAATTGCGATGGCCGCAATCAGCGCCACCATTTTCCAACGACTCATCGATTATTCCCCGGAGCATGCGCAGGGCGAACGCGAACCAACAGCGCAGCGCCGGCAATGAACAGTATCACGAGCGACAGGATTGAAGCACGTGAATCACCAGTAATGCCCGCAACGACCGCCACTAACAACGGTCCAAGCACCGTCGCAAACTTTCCCATCATGTTGTAGAAGCCGAAAAACTCCGCATTTTTTCCCGCTGGCACCATCTGTCCGAAGAGCGAACGTGACAGGCTTTGCACACCGCCCTGCACCAGGCCGACGACCACGGCCATGACATAGAACTCGACCACCGTATCGAGGAAGTAGGCGTAGAGGGTGACGCCGATATAAACGGCGAGGCCGATGAGGATTCCACGTTGGGCGCCGATCCGATCGCCGAGATAGCCGAACAACAGCGCCGCAGGAAAGGCGACAAATTGCGTCAGCAACAATGCGGCTAACAGACCGGCCGCCGGCAAGCCAAGCGACAGTCCATAGTCGATCGCCATCTTGATGATCGTGTTGACCGCGTCGATGTAGAGCCAGTACGCGAGTAGAAACATGACGATCGTTCGATAGTTGGCGACATGGCGTACGGTAGCGCCGAGCTCGCGCAGGCCGGCGCGAACCGCACGGCCCAGCGGGGCGGGCGCATCGACCTGGCGCAGCTCGACGTATCGCGCCAAGGGAACCGTGAACACCAGCCACCAGATCGCGACGCTGAGAAATGACAGTTGCACGGCCGCTGCGGGGCCCGACAACCCGAACCACGCCGGCTTGAGCGTCAGCAGTACATTGAACGCAAAGAGCAACCCGCCGCCGAGATAGCCGGCCGAAAAGCCCAGCGCCGACACGCGATCGAATTCCGAGGGCTGTGCAACGTCGAGCAGCATGGAATCGTAGAAAACAATGGCGCCGTTGAACCCCATCGTGCCGAGCACGAACAGCAAGACTGCAAGCTGCCACTCGCCCTGCCCGACAAAATACAGGCCGGCAGTCGCCAACACTCCGAGCGCCGTCCACGCCAACAGAAACTGCTTGCGCTGACCACCACGATCGGCGATCGCCCCCAGCACTGGCGCTAACAACGCGATCGCGAAACCGGCGACCGCATTGGCAAGCCCGAGACGCACGGTACTCTGCGTGGGATCGGCACCGACACTCCAGAACTGTTTGAAGAAAGTCGGAAAGAATCCCGCCATCACCGTCGTTGCGAACGCCGAGTTGGCCCAGTCGTAGAGGGCCCAAGCCACGACTGGACGACGCTTGAGAAGTGCACGCACGCGCCTAGGCTAACCCGCGCGACAGCTCGCGAACAGATCCCGGTCGGATTTGTAGGCGCGCGTTTCGACGTCGAGCAATCCCAGAACAGTGTCGAAAAGATTGTCGTGCGACGCTGGCTGCAGGGCTCGCGATCGGACGCAGGCAGGTGCTAGTCCGTTGTGCGTCGAAAAGCCCTTGGACATCCAGTACAGCATCGGCACTTCGAGCTGCACGTCGGGCGCGATCGGGTACGGAATGCCGTGCAAATAGAAGCCGCCTTCCCCTAGCGACTCGCCGTGATCTGACACGTACAGGAGCGCTGTGTCGAATTGGTCTGCGTATTGCTGGAGCACGCCGATAGCGCGCGCCAATACTTCATCGGTGTACAGAATGCCGTTGTCGTAGGTGTTCACGACCTGCTTCTGAGTGCAGCGGCGCAACTCAGACGTGTCGCACGTGGGTGTGAATCGCTCGAGCCGAGCCGGATATCGCTCGAAATACGCGGGCCCGTGGTTACCCATCTGATGCAATACGATAAGCCGACTGCCGCCAGGGGCCGCCAACGCTAGTTTGAGTTCTTCGACCAGAATCTCGTCGAGGCATTCGTCGCCTTTGCAGACCTGCGGCGCCAACGCCGGATCCACACGACGCGCATCGATGCCCGCTCCATCGCAGACACCCTTGCAGCCCGACTGATTGTCGCGCCAGAGCACCTTGATCGGCGTGCGAGCGACTATCTGCAGCAGGCCATCCGAGCGATGAATCAAGTCTTCGTCATATTCGGCCCGACCATATGACGAAAACATACAGGGCAGCGAAATTTCGGTGGACGTCCCGCAGGCGCGAGTGTTCTGGAATGCGACCACGTCCAGCTGCGAGAGTTCTGGATTCGTTTGCCGTTCATAACCATAGAGTGAGAAATTGGCAGCGCGCGCGGTTTCACCGATAACCACCACCAGCGCGACGGGGCGCTCTGCGGTGCGAGCGCGTTGGCCGAGTTTCGCATCGCCACCCACGAGCAATCGCGGCTTGACGCTGGAACTGGCGTCGCCCACGAGATTCTTGGTCGTCGAATAGACGAGATTCGCGGGCGTGACCAAATAGCGCAATTCGCGTTGATTGCGCATCAGCGATGTAAAGTCGCGATTGACGACCAGCAACGCCAGCGCAGCAACCACTAGCGCGGCGATGACCGTCAGCAAGCGTCGCCCCGCTGCCCGGGCCCAAGACCAGGTGCGCAGCTCCGCCCACCAGACGAAGGCGACCGCCGGTGCGGCAAATGCGATGGTCTGCAAGATCAGCGACCAAGATATCAGGTCACTCGCTTCACGCAGATCGGTACGCCAGACATTGCGCATCATCGTCGGGTCGAGAAGCGCTGCGTAGCTGCGCATGTAGAAGCTCGCCGCGCCGGTCGCAATCAGTGCCACCGTGAGCCACAGCCTGACGATCCGCCGTTCAGCGATCAGCACCAGTAGCACGTACTGAACCGCGATGATCGCGATACCCACGCATAAGGCGAACAGCCAGGTGGCGCCCTCGTTCCATGAGCGCCCCGCGAGCACGCCTTGCCACCACGGCAGATTGCCAAAAAGCATGATGTAGAGACTGACCAGAGCGACGAGCGTCTCAGTCGACAGCACGGGTGGAACGATGCGCTTGATCAAGTGGGCGAAGCCTGCTGAACGATAGTGCGCGGCAAACTTAGCACGTACCGAGACGGCGGCACACGGCCGCCGCAAATCGTTCCGCCGAGCCGACGCCCTGGGCAAAAAACAATGAAGGCTCGGTCAGCTCGAGTTCGAGAATCTGCGGTGTACCGTTATCCGATTCAATCAGGTCCACGCGTGCGTAGAGTGGCGCGCCGCCAGGAATCGCGACCACCGCACGAGCACCTACTACCAATTCGTCGGCACTGGCTCTACGTGCGCTGATGTCCTCGGTCGCAAACAGCCCGGTAACGTCACCGCCCCCCGCCCGCAACAGCGGACCCTTGCGAATCGCATGACTGAACGAACCGTCGAAAAACATCAACGCGGATTCGCCGCGCTGCTCCACCCGCGCGAGGTAGGGTTGCACGAGGACCGTACGTCCCGCCGCGTGCAGGGCGGCTGCATGCGCACGAGCGCTGCGTTCGTCGGCGCGAACGAAACGCCGCGCGCCGCGCGATCCGGCCCCGATGGACGGCTTCACGACCCACTCATCGGCGTCTGGAAACTGTACCGCTTCGCCAGGGTCCGCGAACAGAGACGGAATGACTGGCAGCCCACGTCGCGCGAGGTCCGCAAGGTAACGTTTGTCCGTGTTCCAACGCACCAGCGTCGGTGGATTCAGCACTTGGGTCACGCGTGCCGTGCGTTCGACCCACTGGAGAAATTCGTCGATCCGCTCGACGTAGTCCCAAGTGGAGCGCAGCAGCGCAACGTCGTAGCGCGACCAGTCGACGGTCGCGTCGTCCCAGCTCGGCTGCTCGACGGCCACTCCCTGGGTCATTAGCGCGACGCTCAGCGGCGCAAGATCCGCATCGAGCGCACGAGCCGCGTCTACGGTAATCAGTGCAACGATCGGCGAACTGCTGAGCATACGAATATCCTTGGCGGTCTGCTCTGGGCAGGTCAGGTTGCGAGATGCTCGCGCGTCGCGCTGAATTTGACAGCCGGCCAGCGCTCGAGTGTGAGCTCGAGGTTGACTCGCGAGGGCGCCAGATATACCAGTGCGTCCGAATGATCGATCGCCAGGTGATCGTGCGCCTTGCTCTGAAACTCGGCCCGCTTCCTGTCATCCTCGGCGTAGACCCAACGCGCCGTGTACACGCCGATCGTCTCGAACGTGCATTGCACGCCATATTCGTCCTGCAATCGAAAAGCGACCACGTCGAACTGCAGTTGTCCGATCGCTCCCAGTATCAGGTCGTTGTTGCGCAAGGGTCGGAACAACTGGGTCGCGCCCTCCTCGCAGAGCTGCTCGAGACCCTTGGCAAGTTGCTTCATGCGCAACGGGTCTTTCAACACCGCGCGCCGGAACATTTCGGGTGCGAAGTTAGGAATGCCCGTGAACGTGAGCCGCTCGCCCTCGGTAAACGTATCGCCGATGTTGATCGTGCCGTGGTTATGGAGGCCGATGATGTCGCCAGCGAAAGCCTCGTCGGCCGCTTGACGCTCGGCCGCCATGAACGTGAGCGCGTCGGATATCCGAACTTCCTTTGCGAGCCGTACGTGATGCAAGCGCATGCCGCGCGAGTACTTGCCCGAACAGAGGCGCATGAATGCGATTCGATCCCGGTGCTGTGGATCCATGTTGGCCTGAATCTTGAACACGAATCCTGTTAGCTTGGGTTCTCTCGCATCGACGACACGCTGTATCGCGGCGCGTGGCAATGGCGCTGGCGCATGCGTGACGAAGGCGCTCAACAGCTCTTCCACGCCGAAGTTGCTGATCGCCGACCCAAAGAACACCGGCGTTTGCTTGCCGGCAAGATACTCGGCGAGTGCGAACGGCTCGGACGCACCGCGTACGAGTTCAATTTCATCGATGAACACGGCGGCACGATCCCCCAGGAAATCGCGCGCCTCATCACTCAGCAGCCCGTCGATCGTACGATTCTCGCCGCGCGTGCCGCGTTCCGCGGCCGTGTAGACATAGATCCGGTCTTCGATCAAGTGATACACGCCGACCAGATCACGGCCCATGCCGATTGGCCAGGTCATCGGTGTCGTGCGGATGCTCAACACGCGCTCGATTTCATCTAACAACTCGATCGGCGGGCGGCCCTCGCGATCGAGCTTGTTGATGAACGTCATGATCGGTGTGTCGCGCAAGCGACAGACATCCATCAACTTGACGGTGCGTTCTTCCACACCCTTGGCACAGTCGATCACCATCAATGCCGAATCGACCGCTGTGAGCGTGCGATAGGTGTCCTCGGAAAAGTCCTCGTGGCCCGGCGTATCCAGCAGATTGACGAGGCAATCGCGATACGGAAACTGCATGACCGACGAAGTGACCGAGATGCCGCGCTGCTGCTCGAGGCGCATCCAGTCAGAGGTCGCGTGCCGAGCGGCCTTGCGCCCCTTGACGGTGCCCGCGAGCTGAATGGCGCCGCCAAACAGCAGCAACTTCTCGG
>JAGRJB010000036.1 GCA_020442965.1 Pseudomonadales bacterium | reverse complement strand
CGCTGGCCGTCTCGCTGCACGCGGCCAATGATGAACTGCGCAGCAGGCTCGTGCCGATCAATCGCAAGCACCCGATCGCCGAGTTGTTAGAGGCCTGCTGGCACTACCTCGACGAACAAAACGGTCGCAGCGTTACTTTCGAGTACGTGATGCTCGAAGGTGTCAACGACAGCCCGGCCGACGCGCTCGAGCTGGCGCGTCTATTGCGCGGCCGGCCGGCCAAGATCAACCTGATTCCGTTCAATCCTTTTCCGGGCACCCACTATCGTCGCGCGCCGATGCCGGTGATCACACAATTTCGCGACCTGCTGCTGCAGAACGACCTGATCGCGACGATTCGCAAGACTCGCGGCGATGATATCGCTGCAGCGTGCGGGCAGTTGGCAGGGCGAGTGCAAGATCGCACCACCATTCGCCTGGGGAGCAAGAGCTTTGGTCTTCAGGTGCAGGCATGAGGGCTGATCGCCGACCATTGTCAGCGATGGCGACGACAATGGTGGTCGCAGGCGTGGCAGTGCTGCTCGTGGGGTGCGTCAGCGGTTCGGCGCAGCGGCCCGAGTCGAGCAATGCTGAGAATGCGGCCGAGTTCAACATGCAACTCGGGATCGCGTACCTGCGGCAAGGCAATCTGCCTCTGGCTCAGGAAAAGCTGACGCGCGCACTCGAGCAGAACCCGCGCGATCCGAACGTGCACACCGCCCTTGGGCTCCTCAACGATCGACTCGATCGCCCGCGTGAGGCGGACGAACATTACCGCGCCGCATTACGTCTGGCACCGCGCGATCCGGATGTGCTCAACAACTACGCTGTCTATCTGTGCAAGCGTGGCCGTTATGACGAAGGCGTCAAGCGATTCGAGGAAGTTGCTAACAATCGACTCTATCGTGCGCCCGAGGCCGCTTACACGAACGCAGGTGTCTGCAATCAGTCGGCGCAACGCTTCGACGAAGCCGAGCGCCTCTATCGTCGGGCGCTCACCGTGCGGCCGAATTACGCCGAGGCAGTGCTGCAACTCGGCAACCTGATGCTGCAGCTTGGGCGCAACGACGAGGCCAAGGCTGAGGTCGATCGCTATTTGGCGAATTTCACCGCGACTCCCGAGTTGCTGTTCCTCGGCGTGCGTGCCAGTCGCGTGACGGGTGACATACGCGCGGAAGAGCGCTTCGCGCGTCGATTGAAGGTCGATTTCCCGGATTCTGCGCCGGCGCGAGCCTTGGCGACCTTGCCGCGCAATCCCGGTTGAGCCATGAGCGACAGCACGCCGGCAGACACGTCTCCGACGATCGGGCAGCGCTTGATGGCGGCGCGCGAGCGGCTCGGACACTCGGTGGCGACCGCGGCCGAGAAGACCAGGCTCGATGCGTCAGTCATCGCCGGGCTCGAGTCCGATCGCTTCGATAGCCTGGGTCCGCCCGTGTATGTTCGCGGCCATTTGCGGATGTATGCGGAGTTTCTCGAACTGCCCTCGGCGGACTTGTTAGTAGAGTATCAGCAGCACGAGACGGCCAGTCGCCGTCCCGATCTCACGCGCATCGCGAAGGCGGAGCGGCCGAGCGACCCGCGCAAATTGCGCGGTCCGGTGCTGGCCGCGTTGTTGGCAGTGGCGCTCGCGGCTGCGGCGTGGTGGTTGCTGCGCAAACCACCCGTGCCGACCGAGTCGGAAGCACCGCCGGCGACGCCAGATCGCGTCGTGCCGCTCGAGCCCGTCGGTGGCGCGAATCCCGAGGTCGCAACGATCGCACCGCAGGCTGGCGAGATCGTAGCCGTCGCTCAGGCGATGTCGCCGAAGACCGAGGCAAGCTTGGCCGCGGCGGCCAGCCTGGAGCTGCGCGTCAGCCTGACGGCAGATAGCTGGATCGAAGTCTATGACTCAAGCGGGCGGCGCCTCTACTACGATCTTGGCACGCGCGGTTCGGTACAGTCTTTTCGCGGTCCTGGTCCCATGCGCGTGGTGCTCGGAAATGCCGCGGCGGCGACCCTGGCCGTTGATGGCCGCGACGTGGCGATTCCCGCGACTGCCACGCGCGGCCGCTTGGCTCGGCTACTCATTGGTCCTGGCCGTATCACCGCACAATCGCGCTGATTGGCCACGTCTCATCCACTGAAATTCATCGACGTAGACCGATCAGATCAAATTATGAGTAGCCTGATTCAGCCAGTGCGCGGCATGAACGACGTGTTAGTCGAGGAGACCCCGGTCTGGCAGCTTGTGGAACGGATGGCAGCCGATTTGTTGAGCGCCTATGGCTACCAGGAGATGCGCGTGCCGGTGGTCGAAAACACGCAGTTGTTCAAGCGCGCGATCGGCGAGTTCACCGATGTGGTCGAGAAGGAGATGTACACGTTCACGGACGCGGGAGGCGAAAGTCTCACGCTGCGACCGGAAGCGACGGCGGGAATGGTGAGGGCCGCGATCTCGAACGGCCTGTTGCGTGGCGCGCGCCTGAAAGTCTGGTGCATCGGGCCGATGTTTCGGCACGAGAAGCCGCAGAAGGGTCGCTATCGGCAGTTCCATCAAGTCGATGTCGAAGCGATTGGATTCGCCGGCCCGGATGTTGACATCGAATTGATAGCGTTGACGGCGCGCTTGTGGCAAAAGCTCGGCATCGAGCGCGTCACACTGCAAATCAACTCGCTCGGAACGGCGGATTCCCGTCGCGACTATCGTGCGTTGTTACAGGACTATTTTCGTGCGCAGTTCGATGTGCTGGATGCCGACAGCCGGCGCCGACTCGAGGGCAATCCTCTGCGGATACTCGACAGCAAGAATCCCGACTTGCAAGCACTGATCGCTGGCGCACCCTTGCTAACCGAACACCTGGATGTCGAGTCCGCAGCGCATTTCGCAGCTCTGCGCCGTGGACTGGACGCCCTGGGTATCCCGTATGCCGTTAATCCACGCTTGGTCCGCGGTCTCGATTACTATTCGCGCACGGTATTCGAGTGGACGACCGACGCGCTCGGCTCGCAGGACGCCGTGTGTTCGGGTGGCCGCTACGACGGCCTGATTTCCCAACTGGGCGGCGATGCCACACCGGCTATCGGTTTCGCCATGGGTGTGGAGCGCATCGTCGAGCTGGTCCGACAGGCTGGCAGCACGCCAGCGCCGCCGCTGCCGGATGTTTATGTCATTGCGCAAGGTGACGCCGGCGTGCAGGCTGCGCTGGTCGCGGCCGAACGATTGCGGCACGAGTTGCCAGACCGCGTCGTGCACGTGAATCTGGGTGGCGGCAACTTCAAAGCGCAGTTTCGACGTGCTGACAAGAGTGGCGCATCCTATGCGTTGATCCTCGGTGACGATGAGATTGCTCGCGGGGTTGCAGGTTGGAAGTCGTTGCGCGACGACGATGCGCAGCGCGAACTGCCACTCGCCGATCTCGCGCGACAGGTTGAGACTGCGCTCGCCGCGCGCGCCGAGCGGGTGAATTGAAAGTGAGGTTTATGTGAGCGATTTCAGTGATGAGGAACAATGGGAAGAGGTCAAGCGCTGGCTGCGACAGAATCTGCCGTGGATCGCCGCAGGTGTGGTGATCGGAATTGGCGGTCTCGTCGGCTGGCGCGCCTGGGAGGCGCGACAGGTGCGCATCGCCCAGGACGCGAGTACGCGCTTTGAGCAGGTCGTGGATGCTTTCAATCGCACGGATCGGACGCGCGCGTTCACGCTGGTCGATGAGCTAACGCGCGACTATGCGGCGACACCGTATGCCGATCTCGCTACGCTGGTCGCTGCACGTTCGCATGTGGAAGCGAACGAACTCGACAAAGCTGCGGAGCGTCTCACTGCGGTGATGAACGGTTCGAAGGACGCGGAAATCCGCTTGATCGCCCGCTTGCGCTTGGCGCGAGTCCTGTCGGCGCAGGGAAAGCATGACGAGGCCATCGCTGTACTGAACGCTGCTCAGCCGGGCAAGTTCAAGCCCCGCTTCGACGAGGCTCGAGGCGATATTCTGTATGCGAAGGGCAATCGTGCCGAAGCGCTCGCGGCATACCAGGAGGCGTACAAGACGAGCGACGCGGGCGTCGTCGACCCCGACCTGCTTGCGCTCAAGATTCGCGATCTGGGCGGCAAACTGGCTGACTCAGCGACGACAGCGGCACAAACAACAGCAGCCGCCACACCATGATGCGATTCACCGTGAGGCACGAGCCAATGAGAAACTGGTTGGCGCTGAGTGCGCTCATGTTGTTAGTGGCTTGCTCGAAGGAAAAGCCTGTCGATCTGCCGTCCGAGCTGGTGGATTTCAAGGCGTCAGCAAAGGTGGAACGCCTGTGGAGCGCGCGCATCGGTGGCGATGACGAAGTCCTGCGGCTCGGGCTGGGTCTCGCGGTGGCGGGCGATCGGCTGTATGCGGCCGGACATGGCGGCGACGTCGTTGCCTTCGAGCGCGAGACCGGTAAGTCGGTCTGGCGGACGCAAACCAAAGTCAGGCTTTCCGGCGCTACCGGCGTGGGCGATGATCTGGTAGTGGTGGGCTCGAGCGAAGGCGATGTCATCGCACTCGCGATTGCCGATGGCGCGGTGCGCTGGCGTGTCAAAGTTCGCGGTGAGATCCTGTCGGCGCCGGCCGTGAGTGCCAACATCGTCGTTGTCCGCACCGTCGATGGTCGCTTGCGCGGGCTCGCCGCGAGCGACGGCAAACAGATCTGGGAAACTGAAGAACAGGTCCCGCGCCTGTCGCTGCGCGGCACCGCGACGCCCGTGATCGTGCACGATCTCGTGATCGCGGGTTTCGACAATGGCAAGGTGCTCGCCTCGAGCCTGGCCAATGGCGATACGGTATGGGATATGCAGGTCAGCGCGCCCAAGGGTCGCACCGAACTCGAACGTCTGGTGGATATCGATTCCGCGGTCAAGATTGCCGATGACGACGTATTCGTCGTGGGCTTTCAAGGACGTGCGGCCATGCTGGCGCTCGATTCCGGGCAGATCTGGTGGACTCGCGACGTTTCGAGCTATCGGGGTGTCGATATCGATGACAATGCCATGTACGTGGCTGCCGCCGACGGTCAGGTATTAGCGCTGCAGCGGCGCACCGGAGTCGAGCTGTGGCACCAGGACATGCTCAAGTATCGACGCCTGTCGGCGCCCGTGGTCGTGGGCGAGTTCGTCGCCGTGGCCGATTTCGAGGGCTACATGCACTGGTTGGACAAGACCAACGGTAACCTCGCGGCGCGCATTGGTGGTATTGGTGGACGGGTATCCACGCCGCCCGTGGCGGTCGACGGTGTGGTCTATCTGATTTCCGACAGCGGCCGCATCAGCGCGTTGCGCGCCTCGCGCATCGCCGCCACTAACTAGCGCGCCAGCACGCGTCGCAAGGGGACTATCATGCTGCCGGTCGTTGCGCTCGTCGGGCGCCCGAACGTCGGTAAATCAACGCTCTTCAACACGCTGACCGGCACCCAGGATGCCATCGTGGCCGACGTGCCCGGTGTCACGCGCGATCGCCAGT